>JAGPDK010000072.1 GCA_018057605.1 Kofleriaceae bacterium
GAGTATATCGATCTCAATCACAGCACGGTCCGTGAATTGTTAGCGCGCGGTGGCACCATGCTGGGCTCGTCCAATCGCGCCAATCCCTTTGCCTATCCGGTCAAGCTGCCCGACGGTCGGGTTGAGATTCATGATGTCTCGGACCGCTGCATGATCAACCTCGATAAGCTTAAGCTGGAGGGGCTCGTTGTGGTTGGCGGTGATGGCACCATGAGCTTCGCCCAAAAGTTCATCGCCAAAGGTGCGCCGCGTTTTGTCGGCGTACCAAAAACGATCGACAACGACTTGGAAGCCACCGACTACACCGTTGGCTTTCAAACGGCAGTTGAAGTGGTCGTCGAAGCCGTCGATCGCCTGCACACCACCGCGGAAAGTCATGAACGCATCATGATCGTTGAGGTGATGGGGCGCTATGCAGGTTGGATCGCACTTACCGCTGGCCTCGCCGGTGGTGCCCATGCGGTGTTGATACCCGAGATCGACTACGAACCTGAACGCATCATTGAAGCGATTCATCGTCGCCATGGGCGTGGCGTGAGCTACAGCATCGTGGTGGTAGCCGAAGGCGCCAAGCCGAAGGGCGGTGCGTTTTCGGTGGTCACGGCCGGCGATGCAACCAAACAAGAAAAACTCGGCGGCGCCGCGCAGCGCTTGGCTGACTACATCGGTGCGCACTCGGAATATGAAGTGCGCACCACGGTGTTGGGGCATACCCAACGGGGCGGCAGCCCATGTGCGTTCGATCGCGAACTGGCGACCCGGTTCGGTGTCAAGGCAGTCGACTTAATTGCCGATGGCAAATTCGGCCATGTCGCAGCATTGGAAAACGGTAAAATCGTCGCTAAGCCAATCGACAAAGCCGTCAAGAAACTCAAGCTCGTTGATCCACAAGGCGAGTTGGCGCGGGCCGCTCGCTCAGTGGGTATTGAACTCGGCGGCTAACCTACGCTGCTACCTGCAACGCCTTTACGCGGTTGCCGTTGCGCTTCATCGGTTGCGTTTTGACTTCTTCGCGGGCGGCTTGGGTGCAAGCCCGAGGGACGCTCGCGCCAGCGCGTCGGCTACAGCATTGTGTCGTCGAGGAATTAGCTGAACATCGGCGTATTCAAACGTCGCGAGCAGGGCGCGGGCTTCGGCGAACGGGGTAGCCAAACGTGCGATGTTGGTGCGCGTTGCGCCAATGGTCTGCTCCACCACCACGGCGCTATCGCTGCGAATGCGCAGTGTCCGCGCGCCATGATGCCGCGCCAGCTTGAGTGCGGCAATCAATGCGGCAACCTCAGCTTCGTTGTTGCAACCACGCCCGCCCGTGGCTTGTGAAAGTGTGAACGTTGCGCCAGCGGGTGAACCCAACACCACGCCAATGCCGATGAGCCCAGGGTTGGGCAGGGCGGTGCCGTCGCAGTGAATCAGCCACATCGTGGCCGCGCTCGACGTCGGTGTTGAGCCAGGTTGCATGGCACCGAAGGCCGGCCCCATTAGTCAGCCGCGGGCGCCGGTGCGGCACAGCGAACATTGGCAGCATGCGTCGCGACCGCAGCTTTGTGGCACGCGATGGCGATGTCCGCTTGGCTCTTTGCCCCGACCTTCGGTGACCCAGCGGGAGCTAAATCGATGCTGGCTTGATCGGCTTGGGCCGCGGCATCGGCGCGGTCATCGTCGCTGAGTAACGGGCAACGCGCATACGCACGGATTTCAGCAAGCAACCGTTCGCATTCAACTTTTGCGGTGCCTAGTGCTGCGGCGGATTCGGCAACAATAGGTTGGCCAGCCCCGGGTGGTGCCGCAACCGGCCGTGGTGACGTTGCACAAGCCGTTGCACAAGTCATCGTGGCGCTAAAGACGACCCAAATAAGCGCACCCAACCGTGCGGGAGTGGGCTTGCAGCGACGTTGCCAAGTTGAAATACGATTCATGCACATTTGGTTACAAATTCGCTCGGGGAATGCAGCGAGATCCGCTAGATCTTCAGATACTTCGCGGAACATATCATGGCTGAATTTACCCACCTGCATGTGCACACGCAATACAGCCTGCTCGACGGCGCGATTCGGGTCAAAGACCTGTTTCCCAAAATCGCCGAACTCGGCATGGACACGGTCGCGGTCACCGACCATGGCAACATGTTCGGCGCCATCGACCTGTATACCGAAGCCAAGGCGGCCAACATCAAGTTGCTGTTTGGTTGCGAAACTTATGTGGCCTCGACGGATCGGACCGATCGCACCAATCGTCGCAACTATCACTTAATTCTATTGGCCAAGAATCAAGTTGGCTACAAGAACCTGACCTACCTCAATTCGATGGGGTACCTCGAAGGGTTTTATTACAACCCGCGTATCGATAAACAAATTCTGCGCGAACATAGCGAAGGGCTCATTGGGCTCTCGGCATGTTTGGGCGGTGAAGTTGCGCAAACACTCGAGAAAAATGGGGTTGCCGCAGCTGAAGAAGTCGCCAAAGAATACGCCAGCATTTTTGCGAAGGGCGATTTTTTCCTTGAGCTGATGCCGACGCCAACGCCAGAGCAAGAGACGCTCAACGGCGAATTGAAGCGCATGGGTCCCAAGCTGGGTATTCCGCTGGTGGCGACCAATGATTGCCACTACGTGAATCGCAGCGACGCCGCCGCCCACGATGTGCTCATGGCCATTCAGACCGGCAAGAGCATGAAAGACGAAAAACGTCTTAAGCACATGGTCGATAGTTACTATTTGAAATCGCCAAGCGAAATGAACCAAGCGTTCATGGATTGCCCGGAAGCGATGGAAAATACCGTGCGCATCGCCAAGGCGTGCGACGTAAAACATAAGTTTGATCAGACCTATCTGCCCAACTACAAGGTGCCGCCCGGCGAAACCTTGGACACCTACATTGCCGATATTGTCGACAAAGGGCTAACTCGCCGCTACACCGAGTTTGCTCGTATCGGTAAAAAATTCGACGCCGATGTGTATCGCGAGCGCTGCAAGCACGAGTTGTCCGTCATTCAAAAGATGGGCTTTTCTGGCTACTTCTTGATCGTTTGGGACTTCATCAACTGGGCCAAGGATCACGATATTCCGGTTGGGCCGGGGCGGGGGTCGGGCGCAGGTTCGGCCGTGGCGTGGGCCATGCGGATCACCGACATCGATCCGATCGAGTTTAAATTACTGTTCGAACGGTTCTTGAATCCTGAACGGATCAGCATGCCGGACTTCGACGTCGATTTCTGCATGAATCGGCGCGACGAAGTGATCAAGTACGTGCAAGGTAAATACGGCGTTGATCGGGTTGGGCAAATTGCCACGTTCCATCAGCTCAAAGCGCGCGGCGTGATTCGCGACATCGCGCGGGTGATGGAGATTCCGTATGCCGAAGCTGATAGGTTAGCTAAGCTTGTGCCAGAACCGGTGGGTGGCAAAAGTCCGCCGGTCAAAGAAGCCATCGAAAATGAGCCCGAGCTCAAGCGGCTGTACAACGAATCGCCGATGCACCGCGAGTTGCTCGATATCGCGGCCGGCCTCGAAGGGCTCAATCGTCACGCCGGGATGCACGCGGCGGGTATTGTGATTGCGGAAGAACCGCTGTGGAACTACGTGCCGTGTTTTAGAGGTCAAAACGGCGAAATCATCACCCAGTATGCGATGAAGGAAGTCGAAAAGGTCGGGCTGGTCAAGTTTGACTTCCTCGGCCTCAAGACCCTCACCGTCATTCAAACCGCGATTCGTTTGGTTAATTTACAACGACCGGCCGACGATCCGTTCGTAATTGAAACCATTCCCGTTGACGACGCCGAAGTTTACAAGATGGTGTCCCGCGGCGATACGCTGGGTGTGTTCCAACTTGAATCCAGCGGATTTCGTGAAATTCTCAAGAAGCTCAAGCCTGACTGTCTCGAAGATATCGTCGCTGCGGTGGCGCTGTATCGGCCGGGGCCGCTCGAAGGCGGTATGGTCGATGACTTTATCGAGCGTAAGCACGGCCGCAAAAAAGTCGAGTATCCTCACCCGACGCTCGAAGGCATTCTTAAGGACACCTACGGCGTCATCGTCTACCAAGAACAGGTCATGCAAATTGCCCAAGTCTTGGCTGGTTACTCGCTGGGCCGCGCTGACTTGCTGCGCCGTGCGATGGGTAAAAAGAACAAAGCCATCATGGACGCCGAAAAGGCCGGCTTTGTGGAAGGTGCGCTCGGCCTGAAAATTGATCCAGCCATCGCCGACTCAGTGTTTGACTTGATGGCGTTTTTCGCTGGGTATGGTTTCAACCGGTCGCACTCGGCGGCGTATGGCTGGATCACCTATCAGACGGCGTTTCTCAAATATCACTATCCGCACGAGTTCATGGCGGGGTTGATGTCGTGCGACGCCGACAATATCGACAACATCGTGAAGTTCATCGGCGAAGCGCGGGCCATGGGCCTGACGGTCGAGCGGCCTGACGTCAATGAATCCTTGTCAGACTTCTCGGTGAATCCGCGCATCGCGACCAGTGAGCCGGCTGGTAAAAAACGTGGCAAAGCCAAAGAAGGTGCCGAGGCCGATGAGCAGAAGGCCCGGCTCGATGCCAAGGTGATTCGGTTCGGCATGGGCGCGGTCAAAGGCGTGGGCAGTAGTGCTGTCGAGGCCATTCTCGAAGCGCGCAAAAATGAAGGCCCGTTTGATTCGGTATATGAGCTTTGTCGTCGCGTTGATTCGCAAAAATGCAATCGGCGGGTGCTAGAGCAATTGATCAAAAGCGGCGCCATGGATGGGTTTACCGGAGGGCGGCACCGGGGGCAGTTGATCGCTGCGCTCGACGGTGCACTTGAAAGCGGCGCATCCGAGCAACGCGATCGCAAAAGTGGCCAGACTTCACTGTTTGGCTTGATCGAACCGCCCAAGCCGGCACCCGGCCAAACCAAACAAGGCGAAGTGTACCCCGATGTCGAATCGTGGAGTCCGAAGCAGTTGTTAGCGTTTGAAAAAGAAGCGCTTGGCTTTTATGTGTCGGGACATCCGCTCGACCGTTATCGTTCCGATTTGGCGCGCTACGCCAACGCGGCGATTGCTGACTTTGCCCAAGGTCGCCGGGGCGTCGGTGACGCCTCCATTGGTGGCATCGTTTCGCAATACCGCGAGATGATCACCAAAAAAGGCGACAAGATGGCCCGGTTCATCTTGGAGGACGCCGAGGGCGCGTTGGAAATTGTCGCATTTCCTAAAACCTTTGAACGGATCCGCAGCGTCTTGGTGTCCGATGAACCGATCTTGTGTTCTGGCACAATCAAGAACGAAGGCAATGCTGAAGCCGCCGATTGGAAGATGTTATTGGAAAACGCCCAGCAACTGTCCGAATTGCGGACAGCCAAAACATCGAAAGTTGAAGTGCTGCTCAATGCCGACACGGTAACGCCTGACCAGGTTGACACGCTCAAGGAAATCTTGGCTGGCGCTAAGGGGTCCTGCGCAGCGTTTATCCGAATGCGCATTGGCGGTCGGTCGGAGACGGTAATTGCGCTTGGCGAATCGTGGCAAGTTGCGGCAAGCGATGAGCTGTTGGTCCGCTTGGAACGGGTGTTTGGCGAACGTGTCGCCACGCTGGCGTAGCAGCTCGGGCTCGTGCACTTCAACTGATGGCCACGCCGAATGGCCGCCGTCAACGCCAGAGGTGGAGCCATCGCTGATGCAGCCAGCTACCCAGGATTTTCCAATCAATGATGCGAGAAAGAATCGCGCGAGCAACGTGCGGTGGGTTGAATGCCGGCGACTTGTCGTCGGCCGAAGGGACGGGCAAGTCCCTTGTACAATCAAGGTTAACCAGCAGCTTTGACCTTTTGTCAAAGCGACGCTGGTTAGCGCGGCGGATACGCGCGGTTGCAAGTGCGATCGAATGATTGCTCGCGTCGAGGAGCGCAAGGCCAAACGTTGAGGGCAGGGTGGCGGGAGCGTTGGGTGGTTGCTGCGACGCTCGCGTCGCTGGCACCGCGGCAGCGTTGGCGCCACGGGCGCGACGGGTGGCAAGGCGTGCGCGGGACCGCGCGCCGACCGGGTGTTGGCGAAGCCGCCACGGTACGGCCGAGCGGCGCATCGGTGGATACAGCAGCAACATGGCTATTTGGTCGGCAGCTCAGGGGCGGACGCGCCGCGCTGGAGGAATGTGCCGTCTTGTTGGTACCGTTTGTTTTGCAGGCGGTTGAGAATGACCCGCGACTTCCAGCCCAGATACGAGCGACCGAATTTTACCGCTTGGGTTGGATCGAGGTACGGATTTTTTAACCCGGCAATTTCGACCAGCGCGAGCACTTGCTCCGCGACGGAAACCGGACAGCCTTCTAGCCGCACAACTTGTTCGCGGCTTATTTTGAAACGCGTCGTGGCCAGCTTTTTGAAAATGTCCTCGTGCTTGGCATGATGAGGATCCAGGGTGCTGCGATCGCGATACAGGTTTTTAATCTGAACTAGCTGCTCGCCGATATGTCCTTGCCACTGGGCGCAATCGCCAATGAACACGACCTTCTCGCTGGGGGCGGCATCGATCGGGCCGTCGTAGCGGCCGAACACCACGTGCATGCGTGGGATTTTGCCATCACACTCTTTATCGAATTGTCGCAAAATCTCGATCGCTTCTTCAATCGCGCCCGGACAGCCACCCCAACAGTAGTCGCCTTGTTCGCCTTCAGGGGGCGGGCCGGCATACGCGGTGATGCTGGTGCCTTCGAAATATTTTTCAACTCGAATCAGGCCAACTTTGAAGCCCTGAGCGCGGGCCTGAGCTTCGGCCAAGCTCACGTCACCGGTGATCTTGATTTTTGCCAAATCGGTGGTGCCGAAACCCGCATCTTCGATGAGCCGGATGTGATCGACGGTGCGTGGATCAACGCCGACGATGTGGCTGCACACCGCATCGAAAGCAACTTGCGAGTTGCCCATGATAATCAGCCCCATGTCAAATGGCGTCGGCGTAAGCATGCGGCCTTCACCGGCAGTAATGGCATCAATTGCCATAAACTGACTCTGCAAAATGTATTGCAGGTCGCGGATTTTTTCGTTGAGCTTATGGTCGTGATCGATCAACCGGTGGCGATCATCTTGGATGCCGATGTAGGACTTGAGTGAAAACGTTACCGTAGTCCATGGATGAGCTTTGAATTTTGGCGCGTTGACGAAAAAGTCAGCGCGCGCTACCGGTTCAGGCGTGAAGATATAGTCGCGCAAGCGGTCAGCGTGGGTCAGCGGAATTTCAACCTGTTGCTCTTCTTCGAAACAATAGCGTTTAACCCCGTCGACGCGGGCCAACATGTCGTCCCAGCCTGAATCGCGGTAGACCGCACGGGTCGGCACCGTAATGCCACAACGCTCACCGACGGCAAGCTCGGTGAGGTCGCTACCCGCGACATCGCGCAGCGCACGCAGCAGGCCTTCGCCGAATTCGGGGCGGGTGTACGCGTGCGGGAATAGTTCGCCCGCGGCGACCAAATTTGGCTTCACCAGGGTGCGGCCGGTGGGGCGCAGGTTTAACTCTTCGAGGCCTTCGCGAATGATTCGATGAATTTTATCTACGTCGTAGTCGCGGCAGCTGCGGATAATTACCTTGGGCTGGGCCGGGATTTTCATGGTTGCACGATACCATGGCCACCGTGAGGTGTCTTTGCGGTACTTGGGGTGGGGCCGAAACGCAAAAAGAGCCGCTTGCGGCGGCCCTTTGGCTCAGTGTGATACCGTCCTATTTTGCCGAAACGCGTACGTCAATGCGGCGATTTTTCGCTTTGCATTCGTCGGTGTCATTAGCCGCGCACACCGGGTGCTCTTGGCCGTAGCCTTCGGCTTCGAGCCGGTCGGCCTTGATGCCCATGGCGACAAGTGCGTTCATGACAGCTTGCGCGCGGTCTTGCGACAACTTCTTGTTGTCCTCGGCTTTGCCGACGTTGTCGGTGTACCCGCCGAGTTTGATTTTGGTGGCAGGGTAGGCTTTGAGGATTTCGTTGATGTTGTCGAGCTGGGCTTTCGATTTGTCCATGTCGAGTTCGGCCTTGCCGGTTTGGAACGACAGTTGGTCAAACGAGAACCAGGTGGTCTTGTCGACAGCTTTGGTCTTGTCTTCAATGAAACCAATCAGTAGTTGTTCGATGCCGCCATTGTTGCCTTTGAGATCAAAGCCAGTCGACAGTTTGAACGTGTACGCTGCGGCGACGGCGTTTGGATCGACCGCTGGGGCGGCAGCCTTGGCGGCTTCGGCTTCAAACTTGGTCACTTCAGCTTCGGCCGCGGTCAGCCCTGCATTGATGGTCGACAGCTTGCCTTCGATTCCTTGTACTTCGGCGACGATCTTGGTGGCGTCTTCAACTGACTTCACCGACGCGATTTTGCCTGGGGCCGAAGTCAATAGCGCGGACGCTTCTTTGGCTGCGGTTTCCGGACCGGTCAGCAGGTCTTGCAGCTTGTCAAACCCTGGCACGCCTTTGAGGGCATCGGCTTTTGCAAGCATGCCGGCTAAGCGAGGCTTGAGGGCTTCCAGTTTTGGCGTGATGGCATCGAGTTGTGGTTTGTACTTGGTCACCAAGGCGGTGACTTGGTCTTTGTATTTGAGCAAGTCTTGGGCCTTTTTGCAGGCTGGTGCAACCATCAGCGCAACGAACAAGGTCAACAGCGGTAGGATTCGTTTGATCATTCTATATCTCCGGTAAAAACTAATGCGGTGTATCCCGCGGTTACTGGTGGCATGCAAGTGCTCGCAGGGCAGTTGTCGACGGTATTCTGCGGGTTTTTGTCGACAATCGTAACCAGCCCACGACGATTGGCGATTTGGTCAGATTTCTTCTGCCGGAATGTGCACAGGATGCGGCTGCGGCCCTCGGCTGGATGTTGTTATGTTAACCTCCTGGTCGATTTGGAGGATCCCGTGGCCGACGCAATTGCCCCTGAACATCTCGAACGCAAAACTACTTCGATGGCTGGCCTGATGCAGCATCGGGTCAAAACCACGCCGGATCGCGAAGCGTTTCGCTACCCGGTGGCCGAACAATGGCGCTCGATGACGTGGCGCGAAGCCGGCGAACGAGTCCGGGCGATCGCCGCGGGCTTGTTGGCGCTCGGTATCGGCCGCCAAGAGCGCGTGGGCATTGTTTGTAATACCCGGGTCGAGTGGAT
The DNA here is from genome assembly GCA_018057605.1 of Kofleriaceae bacterium. Classification (GTDB taxonomy): domain Bacteria; phylum Myxococcota_A; class Polyangia; order Haliangiales; family Haliangiaceae; genus JABFXX01. The sequence continues at coordinate 9,111 of JAGPDK010000072.1, forward strand.
CCTCGCAGACTTAGGAATTTTGTCAGCGGGTGCGGCTACCACCACGGTTTATCCATCGAGCACGGCCGAAGAGTGCGCCTTTATTCTGGCCGACTCCGGAACCAAAATTGCGTTCGTCGAAGACAGTGGTCAACTTGCCAAACTGCGAGCGCACCGCCAAGAATTACCCGATCTGCGCGCGATCATCCTTATGGAAGGCGCGATTGCGGGGGACAACGGCGACGGCTGGGTGCTCACGATGAACGATCTGGAAACTCGCGGCACCACCTGGTTAGCCGCGAATCCTGACGCAGTTGACAAAGCGATTGCCGGCATTGAAGGTGAACATCTAGCGACGCTGATTTACACGTCAGGCACCACCGGGCAGCCTAAAGGCGTGCGCTTGGTGCATGAATGCTGGGCCTATTGTGCCGATGCGATGGACGCCATGAAGCTGATCAGCGCCGACGATGTGCAGTACCTGTGGCTGCCCATGTCGCATTCATTTGGCAAAGTGCTGATGGCGATGCATGTAGTTACCGGTTCGGTTTGCGCGGTCGATGGTCGCATCCCCAAAGTCATCGATAACCTCGCGGTGATTCGCCCGACATTTATGGCGGCGGTGCCGCGCATCTTTGAAAAAGTGCACAACAAGGTTATCGCTGGCGTTACCGAACAAGGCGGCCTGAAAGCCAAGATTTTCTACTGGGCGTTGGCAGTTGGGCGTGAAGGTTCGGCGGTTCGGCAACAAGGCAAAGAACCCGCGGGGTTGCTCGCGCTCAAGCTCAAATTGGCCGATACGTTGGTATTTAGCAAACTCAAACAACGTTTTGGCGGCCGGGTGCGTTACTTCGTTTCTGGCTCGGCACCGCTGGCCCGTGAAATTGCGGAGTTCTTCCATGCGTGCGGCATCTTGATTCTCGAAGGCTACGGCCTCACCGAATCGAGCGCTGCGAGTTTCGTCAACCGGCCACGCGCCTACGCTTTTGGGTCGGTGGGCCTGCCGATGCCGGGCACCGACGTCAAGCTGGCACCGGAAGACAACGAGATTTTGATCCGCAGCCCAGGCGTCATGCGCGGTTACCACAATCTCGATGAAGCTACCGCCGAGGCGTTGACCAGTGACCACTGGCTGCGCACCGGGGACATCGGCGAAATCGACCCACAAGGTTTTTTGCGCATCACCGATCGCAAAAAAGATCTGATCAAAACTTCCGGTGGCAAGTACGTTGCGCCAGCGCATTTGGAAGGCAAACTCAAAGCTGCTTGTCCATTTCTGAGCCAAGTCGTGGTGCACGGCGACCGTCGTAACTACGTCACTGCGTTAGTCACGCTCGACGAAGAATCGATCATGAAGTGGGCCCGCGAGCACCACCAAGATGGTAAAAAATATAGCGATGTGGTCGCGCTGCCCGAAGTCAAAGCGATGCTTGAACCGTATGTAACCGATGTCAATAAGACCTTGGCCAAGTACGAAACCATCAAACAATTTGAGATTTTGCCGCGCGACTTCACAGTGGAAGAAGGCGAACTTACGCCGAGCCTCAAAGTGAAACGCAAAGTGGTTGAGAAGCGCTACAAAGAATCACTCGACAAGATGTATGCTGGCGCCAACAGTGGCGGCGGTGGTGACTAAGCGGAACAACCTAGTACCGCAGATCCGACGTCCGTTCAGAGTTCCTGAGGGTCTGCGGTACGAAACAACAATGATGCGAGGACCGAAAATCAAGGGCGATCACGCATAGGTTTTTTCGCGGCCTCACCCGAAGGGGCCGGAAAAAACCGTGATCGAACTTTGGATTTGAGGTAATAGCTGACTCACGCGTTGGCTAACCCATGACCACAACGCCGCAAATGGCACATGCTTGGATTGGCCTTGCCGTTTGCGGTGCGGTTGCGGCTTGTTCGTCGAATGCAACGCGGCAGCCGGCGCGGGTTGATGTGTCAGATATGCCATCGGCGGCGGAGCTTGGCGGGCAACGCGGTGCTGCCGCGGCGGGACGCGTCACGGGTGTTGCGGTGGCGCAACCAGGGGCCGGCGCACAAGGTTCAGCAACGCCGCCAGGTTCAGCAGCGCTGCCAAGCGTCACGGTTCAAGCTGCAAGCGTGGCAATCAAAAGTACGGCCGTGACCGGCCATAATTTTGACGTCGAATTGCAGTTGTTGTTTCGCATCGCGGCGTGCGGTAGCGAAGCGGCCTTGCCGGTAACCCTGACGCCTGGCGATCTGATCACGGTTGCCGAGCACTGCCGTGCGATCGCAAAACGCATCGCCAAGTATCGCAGCAGCTACATGGCAGTGGCGCAGCCCTTTTTGGCTGCACTCACGCCGCCGGATGTGCCAACGACGTTAGTATATCCGTTTGGCGGTGGCGATTTGCTTTCGGCGCTGGTGGCGTTTCCCAAGGCCACGTCAATCACCACCATTTCGCTGGAACTGGCTGGCGATCCTCGACGGATCACAACCCTCCACGATGCCGCCTTGCGACATTCCCTGGGCGCCTTGCGCTTACAGATCGGCGGGCTGCTGTCGGTGGGGTCAAATACCAGTGAGAATTTGTCGGCGCAGCAACGCAACGAGCTGCCGGGCCAAGTGAGTTCATTTTTGCTTGGGCTTGCCACGGTTGGCGCAACGCCGGTTGCGATGCGATATTTTCGCATTGGCGCAGATGGCACATTACAGTACATTTCCGACGACGATGTCGCAATGCTCGACGGTGCTGAGCCCGGTAAGCAGGCTGAGCAGCGGCCGGTAGCTGCAGCTGGGGCGGTGCCTAAAGCGGCGCTGGCGACCCGGCGCAAAACAACGTGGCACTCACCGAACTTTGCCGAAGCCTTTGCAAACGTTGAAATTGAGTTTCGACTCGCTGGCGAAACCACGACTCGGGTGCATCGCCACATTGGTTGGAATTTGGCTAATGATTACGTGGTTGATCACCCTGAGTTGCTGGCTTATCTCAGGAAACTCGCGGCACCCGGCCGGATTGCCGTCTTGGTCAAGGGCGCGAGTTATCTGTTGTGGCATCGCGAGTTTGCAACCATGCGGACTTTTCTCCTCGATAATCTCGCTTGGATGCTGAGCGACTCGACCGGCATACCACCAGCTTTTGCCAATGCTGCGCACATGCAACAAACCACCTACGGTGATTACGCCGGTGCGTTTCTCCCTGGCGCCGAAGCCGGCTGGACCCGTCATTCCGACGCATTTCGCAAACTTTGGGCCAGTCAACCACGCCGCCGCCTGCCATTTCGTTTTGGCTACGTGGATGCAGCCAAGCAAGCGCACCTGTTGATTACCAAGCCTGCGCTTGCGGTCCCGCCTGTTTCACGTTGATTGTGGCCGTGTCACCTGCGCTAGCATTTTTGCAGGCTCACTGCCTTGGGCGGGATGCCGGTGGCCCACCGAACAACACGCTTGCCGGACAACTACAGCGTCGCGGGGTTGGTACGCTGCGGGCGCTTGGTCAACTGACATTCTTCGGCTATCGCAACCAATTCGCCAATGGTGCCACCGAGGCGGACGGTGTTTGGGAGTACGCCAAACGCTTCACGGTGGCGACCGCCCACTACCAGCACGGCATTGCGCTTCAGCGTGGTTTCGATGAAGGCTGGCATGGCTGCAATTATCTCGGGCGTTGGTGGCGCTGAAAAGCTGAGCCAGACTAGCTTCGCGTTCTCCGCGACCGCCGCTTGGCTCAAAACTTCGAGTGGAGTTTCGGCCCCGAGGTTCACCGCGCGCAGGCCAACTTCGCACAATGCCGCCGCACACATCATCGACGGCACCACATATGGGTCGGCTGAGGGCGCGCCACCCACTGCAACGGCGGCACCTTCGGCCACGCTCACCAGTGATTTTAAGGTGCCGAGCGCATCTATACAAATGGCCGTGGCGCGATGTTCGATCATGATGCCCTCGCCGGTGTGGCGCCACATATTGCCCAAATGCGTCATCGCTGCGCGCAGCGGCCCATCGCAGATTGCCGCGATACTTGTGCCCGACAAAAAACGCGACACAATGGCAGCGACGGCCGCTTGGCCATCGCCGGCTTCGAGAAGGGACGTCAGTGCGGCGTCCATGGAATTTTCGTTCGATGGCAAGCCCAGCAGGTCGGGGCGCACCACGGTTGATTTGGTGTCGCGAATAAACCGTATCGCTTCGGCCAGTGCAATGCGCCGATGGCCACCATCAGTGCGCGACACATGAATTTTGCCTGCGTCAGCCCATCGCTTGAGCGATGACTCACTAACTCCGATGGCATCAGCGAGTTGTCTTGGGGTGATGAGCTGCAACATCTGGAGTGTAGATGCCAGCGCGGGGGGCGACGTTACAGCACCGACTGCACCGCACGATCCCGATGCTGGGAAGCAGTTCACTAGTTCAACAGTTTCAGATAGTTGGTCAATTTGACTGATTTGTTGGACGATTAGGACGATTTTTCAGTTGACGTGAACGAATTGGATGATTATATATGAGGTGTGAACGATTTGGACGATATGCTGAGCCAGTCCTCGACCAATATGGTCGTCCGCTGCGGTCGCCAAGCGCTTCGTCAACCGTTGTATCTCGCCATTCAACCAAGGGATGCCCTATGAAAACTTCCGCAATCAGCTCGCCGGTCGCAACGCCATTTACTGCGTCCAAGGTGACATTCAGCGCCGCCGATCGGGCTTTTGTGTTCTCGGTGGCCCGACGCTATGTACGCAACGACCAAGATGCCCATGACATCGCGCAAGATGCGCTGCTCAGTGCCTATCGTTACCGTGATTCATTTCGTGGCGATTCACACTATCGTACCTGGTTGTATCGCATCGCAACCACCACGGCGCTGTCGTTTTTGCGTTCTGCAAAGCGGCGTTCGAACCGGTTGGCCAGTGCCCACGCCGACGACGTGACGGCTGCCGTATTTGGCGAAAGCTCGCCGGCCCCGGAGCTCCAATGTTCGAGTAAAGAGCAAGTCGCGAAGTTGCTGCACAGCGTTTCTCAACTGGCGCCGGCGTACCGGGCCGTGGTGGAGCTGCGTTGCGAGGATCTAAGCGAGCACGAGGTGGCGGGCCAACTCGGCCTGACGGTGTCGACGGTGAAGATTCGCGCGCACCGCGCGCGGAAGATGCTGCGCGAACAACTCGCAGCGTAAGGTCGCCGAGGTCGATGGTCCGTGGCTGTAGCGTGGTGGTCGATCAAAAAAGTGCCACGGGCGAGCACAGGTTCGGGAATAATATCCCGGTCAGGCAGGTCTTGGCGATGCACTCCGTCGCGTGCATTGAAGGACTGAACATGTCACAATCCATCTACACCGTGTCGCAAGAACCGCCTCGCGTCGTATTTCGAGAATCACCCGCAACCAAGATCCTCGCGGTCTTGTTGTTGGTCGTGGCTGGCGCATTGGTTTACACCGTGATGCAGGCGCGGAAACAATCCCAGGGCGTGGTTGCGCTGGCGCCGCGCCCGGTGGTGATGTCAGACCAACTTGGTGCCGATGAAAAATCTACGATTCAAGTATTTTCCAACGTAAACCCGTCGGTGGTGCACATCACAAGCATCGCTGCGCGGCCCAACCGCATGAACCTTGATATCACGGAGATTCCGCAAGGCACCGGCACTGGTTTCATTTGGGACACGGCGGGTCACGTGGTCACAAATTTTCACGTAGTGCAGAGCGGTAACCGCGCCCAAGTGACGCTCGAGGATGGCAAAACTTACGCCGCCAAGTTGGTGGGCGCGGCACCCGATAAAGATCTTGCGGTGCTGCGCATCGACGCGCCACCAAGCAAACTGTTGCCGATTGTCGTGGGCCGGTCAGCGCCCCTGCAGGTCGGCCAAAAGGTGCTAGCGATCGGCAATCCATTTGGCTTGGACCACACCCTAACCACTGGCGTAATCAGTGGGTTGGGGCGCGAATTCAAGTCAGTTACCCAACGTTCGATTTTTGACGTGATTCAAACCGACGCATCGATCAATCCAGGCAACTCAGGTGGCCCGCTGCTTGATAGCGCTGGCAGTCTGATCGGAATCAATACGGCCATTTTTAGCCCGTCGGGGGCCAACGCCGGCATTGGTTTCGCAGTGCCGGTCGACACCATCAATAGTATTGTGCCGGAGCTGATTCGTAACGGCAAAATCAGCCGGCCTGCGTTGGGGATCAACTCGCTCGGGGATTCGCTGGCGCAGCAGCTCAAAATTGAGGGCGTGGTGATTCAAGACGTGGTGCCGGGCGGCGGTGCCGCAATGGCAGGCCTCGTCGGCGTGCAACCGGCCAGCAATGGGCAGTGGGCCATGGGCGATGTGATCGTGGCGTTGGCTGGTATCGAAGTAAAAAAACTAAGCGATTTGCACAAAGCTCTCGATCGTCAAAAAGTAGGCGACATCGTCGATGTAACCGTGATGCAAAACGGCCAAAAGCGCGTTGTCAAAGTGACATTGCAGCCAGCGCTATAGGCCGTTACGATGTTGGACGGTCCGTCGTTCGCGGCGACGCCGGCGTTGTTGCCGTTAGGCTTGGCGCTTGTGTCCTAACTACGTGTGGGCC
>JAGPDK010000477.1 GCA_018057605.1 Kofleriaceae bacterium
CGCCGCAGCAGTGGCGTGGGGCACTTTTGTTGGCTTGTGCCATCCGTTTGCCGGCGTTGCGCTGGGCCTCGCATTTGTCATTGGCGTGCTGCTGCCGTTGCCGTTGCGCCGCATCCTCCGCCTTGCATCACCGTCGATATTGACCGGGCCGAACGTTCAAGCCGATGGCCCCGGCACAGGCTTGCGGCAATTTGGTCGGCTGTGCATTCTTGGCGTATTACTGCTGATCGCGTCAACGCCCGGCTGGGTCACCGTGCTGGTTGACTACGCTGGTTTCGGCGGCTTTCCGCATCGCGTTGCCGATGAAGTTGGGCCCGGCTTCAACGGCCTGATGAAATGGCAATGGGCCGGCGCTATTTTGGATCACGGTCGCGAACTCCACGTGTTGGGCTGGAGCTTGCCGATCGTGTTGCTGTTGGCGCGCAGCAAGTATTTGCGTTGGGTCTGGCCCCCTGCCCTCGGTTATGCCGCCTTGTTATCCGTGGGCCCACATCTGGTGACACCCGATGACCTGTTTCCTGCGGTACGTTTTTTAGGCGCGTTGCAAATTGTATTGGCCATGGCGGCCGGCATCGGCTGCGTGCAGGTAGGCAAACTATTGTGGCATTGGGCCGAACGCACGCCCGATCCGTTGATCCCGCGCACTGCCGTGGCAGCAGTTGCCGCCGTCATGCTTACCCTGGTAGTGCTGCCCGGCGCCCGGACACAACACCGCCGCGTCTTGGTCGCGACCGACTACCCAACCAATCGACGCGACGAAATGCAGATGATTATCGAGCGCTTCCATGAATTGCCGCCAGGCCGCAAACAAGCGTTAGGCGGCGCGGAAAATCATTGGTGGAACTTGCTGCCGTATGTGTACGCTGAGCGTTCGGCGTTGTTGCAAATGGGTGGCGGAGGTTTACAAGCCAGCCCCAACTACGATTTCATTTGGTCAACCCCCGACGTGCGCAAGAAAGCCCACATTTTCTTTGCTCCGTATTTGTTGTTTGCGCGGTCGAAAGCCGAGTCGATTCCGGCCGGTCGAACAATCTTGGTGACCGAGGCCTTCGAATTGCGAAAAATCGACGACGATGGCTTGGTTTCAGCGGTTGCCGTCACCGGCCGAATCGCCGGTTCGCGCAAAGCCGCCAAAAAAGCTGCGCTAGCATGGCTGGCCTCCGATGCGCCCATGAAAAATCTGGTGCTTGCGTACGAACCAGCCGCCGCAGACCTACCATCGGCGGTGAACGGCAAGGTCGAGTGGTCGGTGCAGATGCCTTCGGCGGGTGACGATCCTGATGTAGCAGCGCAAGTTACCGTCTCCCAACCGACCCTGTTTGTCGCCCGGACCAGCTGGCATCCCCGCTGGCAAGTTGAAATCGATGGCGTCCGGGCACCGGTCATCCGTGTAACGCCTGACTTCCCGGCGGTAGTAGTTGGGCCGGGCGAGCACCGTTTGCACTTTCGCTTTGCACGGCCAAGCTGGGCCAACACGACGTGGCTGTTGTGGCCATGTTGCACCTGCCTTGGCTTCGGCATCGAAACCTGGCTACGCCGCCGCCGAGCCTTGCCTCAGACTAGGGTGCAACTGGCGTAGGCGTAGGCGCTAGCGCAGATCCTGTACTTGATCCTCCGCCGGCGCGGGTATCGTCGGGCCGCACCACCGGCAACACAATTTTCAACGACGACATCTGCCATGGCGTATCGACTAGGCGGCGCTCAAAACCGATTGTTGCCGACGCGTTGGCGCGCTCGTACTGACATAGCGCAACGAATGTTGCACTTAGGCTGTCGGTACTGAGCGCCAATTTATCTTGCACTACCAAGACCCGTAAGAACTTGCCGAGGGTATCGCGACGCGTCTGTTGCACTGCGACGAAAGCATCCCGGCCCACCCGCTGGCGAAACGACTCCGTGGCCCGTTGCCAAATTTCGTCGTCGGCACTCTGCGAACTCAGCTTGAGCACTTCGGTGCCCAACGGCACCAGCTCCCGAGGCAACGTATATAGTTCTTTTTGATTGGTTGAAATCGGCAGATCTTTCGGCACCTCCATCGCAATGCCTAGTAGCTTCCACTTCTTGTCGATCTTCTGAAAGCTGACGCTGCCACGAGTCCGCGCGTTGGCAAACTCAACCGTGAGCGAAACCCGACCGATGCGCCCTTGTGGCCCCGACGTCACAAACGTTTCGTTGATCGCGGCAATTTCGACATATTTGCCAAGCGTATTGTTCATGTCATTCATCGTCGCGACGAAGCGGTCTTCGCGAATCGTCTCCTGCATCCTCGGCGAACAATCGGCATATACCGCCGCCGCTTTGCCATCCCGTAAGTCGATTAGAATTTTTTCTGCGACCGGTCGAAAGTCAGGCTGGACCCCGCCACGCAACTGAAACCAAACGATCACCGAGATCCAAGCAAACACTAACAAGAAGCCGACGACCATGGACGCTATCAACGCACGGCCACTTGGCGATTTTGCCACCAACGGCAAGTTGTGCAAGCTCTCGCCGATATCGGCCAACCCGCCGCCAATATCTTTGACGCCTTGACCCAGCAAGGGCACATTTTCAACGCGGTCGCCAAGCTGGCCAATGCCTTCGCCTAACGACTCCAGGCCATCGCCAAACCTGCTGACCCCGCCACCAACCACATCTTCAATGCGCGACGCGGCACGCTTTGCCCCGTCGGCCACCCGCATCCGCGCCGAATGCCCGGCACCACCGGAGTGGTGCTCCGCGTCAGGCTCGGGGACCCCGTCATCGGGCGGCGCGATATTTGGATCCTTGGTCACCTGCAAGCATTATGGCCGGTTCGCGACGGATCGTCGATGAACAGCGTGATGGATTTACATAAACCCACCGTGGGCACATGCGCGCGATTCGCCGCCCTACAACGTGAAAAAGCGCGCCACCACGTTGGCCGCGACGTCACGGCGGTAGTCGGAGGTCGAGCGAATATCCGTGATGGGCGAGATGGCCGCCGGCAATGCAGCGCGCGCCGCATCGGCCGCTTGGTGCAGCGTTAACCCTACAACGGCCCGTTCAACCGCAGCCAAACGAATCGGCCGGTCGGCCACCGCCCCCATTGCAACGCGGGCGCTAACCACCACGTTGCCGTCGAGCACGATTGCCGCGGCGCCCATAACTTTGGAAATGGATTGCGCTTTGCGTGTGCCCACTTTGCGCCACACCATGCGAGTTGCCGCAGCCGGGGTTGGAATATGTACAGCGACGATTAACTCGTCCGCCGCCAAGGCGGTTTTGCGATAGCCTGTGCAGTAATCGCAATACGCGATGCGTCGCCGACCACGCACCGAGGCAACTTCGATTTCGGCGGCTAGCGCCAGCAACACCGGCAAACTGTCACCTACCGGCGACGACGTGCCAATATTTCCGCCAATAGTGCCGCGCGCTTGAATTTGCCGAGCGCCAATTTCGCGGGCAGCTTGCGCCAAAGGCAAAAAACCAACGCGCACCAACGGGTGTCGCTCGATCTCCAACCAGGTGGCCCCAGCGCCAATTTCGATCGCGGCGTCGCCTTGCCGGATCCCACCAAGCGCTGCCAGCCGCCACAGATCAAGCATGCCGATCGGCGGCTTGCGATGATTCGAATCGACGAGCAAATCAGTGCCCCCCGCAAGCAACATCCAATCGAGATGTGCGGCACGTGCGGCCAATGCCTCGTCAAGCGACGCGGGTCGCAGGTACCCTGGCTCGACAGCGTTCATGGCTTGCTCCCCGTGATCCGGCGCTGCAGCCCGACCTCACTGGCCGCTTCGATGACGGCGTCGACGATAAGTTGATAGCCGGTACAACGGCAAATATTGCCGGCGAGCAATTCGCGCACTGCGACGCGCGCTTGCGGTAGATCTTTGTCGTGCAACAACTCGCGTTCAATCACATCATAGGCGCACATCGCGATGCCCGGCGTACAGATGCCACACTGGGCCCCGCCACAACGCACCAAGGCAGTTTGCACCGCGTGTAAAACTTCGGCACCGCCTTCACGATGCGCCAAGCCTTCGACAGTATTCACAGCTCGGCCATGGCATTGCGCCACCGCAACCAGACATGAATTTACCGGTTCCCCGTCGAGCAAGACCGTACAAGCGCCACATTCACCTTCGCCACAGCCTTCTTTGGTGCCGGTCAAACGCAAATCTTCACGCAATACATCAAGCAGGCGGCGATACGGCGAAGCCTCCACCGAGCGCGCTGCACCGTTTACATGCATTTCAATCTTCACGACAACCTCCAACCCGCACGACTGGCAAACACAGCCTCGGGCGAAATCGGTAAACTATCAAACGCACAACCCAATGCATCTTCAACCGCATTGGCAACCGCCGCCGCCGGGCCATCCATTGGGATCTCGCCGACCCCTTTGGCACCTGAAGGCCCATAGGGATATGGCACTTCAACCAAGATAGTTTCTAAGTCAGGCGCATCGGCAAATGTCGGCACGATG
>JAGPDK010000476.1 GCA_018057605.1 Kofleriaceae bacterium
GCACAGCATAGCGCTCGCCGGTAGAGGCTTGCGCCATGACGGCAACCGCATCGCGCAGCGCGCCGAGTGCAACTGCGGCGGCGGGCTCGGCGGTGGTGGTTTCGATCGCACCAAGCCAACGCTCAACGCCATCTTCACCAATGGCCGCGTCCAACGCTAAAAATGCGACTTGGCGCTGCAACGCTTCGTCGATATCCGCAAAGCTCGGGTGCCACAGCAGCACGCCAATTCGTTCGCGCGCTGAATCCGGCGCTAGCTCAACCCGTAGTCGAGCGTAATCGATATCGACCCCACCGATGGCCAGCGTCAGCGTTAGTTCGCCGGGATGCGCTTGCCGTGCAGTGAAGTAGTCCCACGTTGGCGCAGGCCCTGCACCGCCGTCGGCGTCGGCACCCTCGCCATTGTTGCGATTGTTGTCATTGGCGACTGCACGCGGCGCGCTCATGCGCCAGCCTTCAGCCACCAAGCGCAGCTCCGGATCGCCCAGCGAAGTCAGGCTCAACCCATGGCGAGCATGCACGCCTGGGCCAAATTCCCAGGCCAGCCCCTCAGCAATATTCTCAACGTAGGAATTGAGTTCGGTCACCATTTCGTCGGTTGGCGCGGCTTTGAGATCAAACGCTGCAGCAAACACCGCCCCCGCATCGGCCCACCACTTCCAAAAATCGGCAATCGCATTGCTCATGCCACCAATACTACACAGACGCGAGCGATGCTTTCGCGTACCTTGCATGGCAAAATGCGAACAACAAACTTTCTAGGTTGTGTCGTCGCTAGTGGGTTGGTGTTAGTGGGGCTCGGTTTCAGTGGCTGCTCGCCGCTGCGCATCAAGCCTCCGGCACCGCCACAGCGCGACCTGAGTTTAGACTTTCCAATGACGGTGATGGCCATGGGCAATCAAGCCCAAGTGTTGCTGTTGCCGGATCCCGGTGCCGACTTGGTCACGTTGACGGTGCGCTACAACGTTGGCGCGATCGACGATCCGGTCGGCCAAGAAGGCATCGCGCATCTGGCCGAGCATCTGATGTTTCAGATGAGGCTTGGCAATGATCACATCGGTGATTTACTCGAGCGGGCCACGGTGTACCAGAATGCCTACACCTCCGTCGACAGCACTGAGTATGTCACCAAGTTTGAGCGTGACAAACTTGGTGAGATATTTCATTTGGAAGCCCTGCGCATCGCGTTTCGCTGCAACACTTTATCCGACGAAGATTTTGCCAGCGAACTCGCGGTGGTAGTCAATGAAATCAAACAACGCGGCAATGGCGGCCAAGAGTTGTATCAACAGCTATTAACCACCATTTTTCCACGCAACCATCCATACGCACGCAGTGTCGGCGGCACGCCAGCCAGCTTAGCCGCAATTACTAAAACTCAAGCCTGCCAATTCATCAACGATCACTATGCGCCTAACAACGCCGTGATTGCGATCGCTGGCCCGGTCACCGCCGACACGGTCAAACCGGCACTTACCGATTTTTCACGTCTACCAGCGCGCAGCCTGGTGCCACAAGTTGAAGTCCCACGGCTACCCAACCCGCAGAAAAACGCAACCTTACTCGCGGGCGTCGAAGAACCAGGCGTGTTGTTGATTTGGACGTTACCGCGCGAACTTGAAGAAAACACGCTGACCACCGCCGTCGGGCGGATCGTGACGCAGCGGCTCAGCTATGCTGCGAGCGAAATCAAAGGCAGTGCCATCGGGGGGCAACTCGGCGGCCAAAACAGCCGAGTTTTCGTGGTGTGGATGACAGGCAACGGCGCAAGCACGGATGAACTCTATAAAATTGCGCGCACCGCACTGGGCAAAACCGATGAATTTTACGGCGAATTTGGTTTTGAAAACGCCGCGGCACGCGAGCTAACCGACCGACTCTCGGCGTACGACGATATCGATCAACGCATCGCCCTCGCTCTTGATAACCACAAGCGTGGCATCACCGCGCCCGAGGCGCTGGCCCGCGAACTCAAAGCGCTCGATGCGCTGACCAAGGATTTTGCAGCAAAAACCTCCAGCACCCAATTCGCCTGGGACGATGCCCAAGTGATTCGGCTTGAGCCGATCAAAACAACGACGGGGCGCACTAAACTAACCAACGCTAGCATCACCACGATTGCCAACATCCATCAACAGCCACCGGTTGATCAAGGTGAAGCGCTGGTCGCGATGACGCCACTGGCATTACCGCCACGCACCAACCGGCTCGGCGCGATCAAAGAACGCGCACTGCCCAACGGCTTAACGATTTTAACCGCACGCAATTCCAATGTGCCGTTAGTAAACATCTCGCTGGTGTTCGGCACCGGTGCCGCACTTGAACCAGCGGGTATGCGCGGAATTTCTCAGCTAGCGGTCGACGCAGTAATCATGCGCAACTCGTATAATACCGGTGTTGTGTACTACCGTGCAGGCGGCATTAACTACGGGTACGCAAGCGACGACGGCATCACCTTTCATGTCGCCGGCGCGGCCGCGTATCTCGATATCCTATTGTGCGCAATGGAACGCTACGCGGTCTCGGGCATCTACACTTCGGACAATGTTAAAGAAGCCGTGGATGGCTGGAAAAGTGAACTGACCGACGAAGCTCGTAAAAGCCAGGCCGTGACGAGCGCGCAAATGGCCGCGTTGTATGGCAAAGACCACCCTTACGTTGAAAGCAGTCTTCCGGCGTATTTCAAGTTTCCCAAACTTACCGCCGACAATGCCGTGAAATTTTCGCACCAAACATTTGTGCCAGGCAATGCTACGCTCATTGTTACGGGGAATTTCGACGAAGCGGTGCTCGATACGTGGATTGCTTATGCATTTCATTATTGGCGCGGCACCGCTACCAAACCGCAGCTCCCAGCGCGGCATGCCAGTGGTGCCGCGTTTGCAGCGGCCACCGATGCCTCGCAAGTCGGCGTGTATCTAGCATATCCAGGAGGTAACGATGCCACCCCGCTCGCTGCACGTTTTCTCATCGGCGCCATGATCGAAGAAGCCGGCACGGCCATTCGCAACGAACTCGCAGCAAGTTATGGCTTCCATGGCACCTACCATTTCGATCGCGCAGGCGGCGGATACACCACCAACGGACTCGTGGATGCCGGCCGCGCGCCCGAAGCCTTGACGCTCTTGCGCCAACGCATTGCCGGCCTTGGCGACGGCAGTGACCTAAGCAAACGCAGTTTTGCCATCGCCCGCCGCAAAGCCGCGCTCGCCGCATCGGGCGATCCAACCTCCAGCGCCGACCTTGCGAGCGTTTTGATCCGCGCCACGCGTACCGGCATGACACCCAGCCAAGCCGCCGACTTGCCAGCCGCCATCGCGAAACTGACCTACCCCGACATCTTGCCGTACCTCACCGCCGAACTGGTGCCCAGCAAAGAAGTCATTTCATTATCCGGCCCCAAAGCCGCCGTCACCGCCGCCTTCGCAGCGATCAATGTGAAACCAACCTGGCGCTAAACACGCGGTCGGAATTTGCCGGCACTTGGCGAAAAAACCACCCGGGTCGAGCCTTGGTTACAACCGAATAGATTCGAACGAAACCATTTCGGCCATCTGATCAAAGCGCTCTTGGATGCGTGGGCCGTTGAGGCCACGCAAACCGTCAACCGAGAATTCTTCGACGGCAAACGAGCCCATCACCGAGCCCATGATCATGGCGGTGCGAATGGTTTTCGGTGACAAATCGCCGGCGTAGGCCAAATAGCCCATCAAGCCACCCGCGAAACTATCGCCCGCGCCGGTTGGATCTTTGACATCGGATAGTGGCAGCGCCGGTGCGGCAAAGACGCCGCCACCGTGGAACAACAATGCGCCCGCATCGCCGCGTTTGATAATGACTGACGATGGGCCCATCTTCAAAATCTTGGCTGCAGCGCGGCGCAAGTTGTGATCTTCGGCCAACAACCGCGCTTCTTCATCGTTAATCATCAACGTGTGAACGCGCGCTAGCGTTTTGAGCAACTCTTCGCGCTTAATATTGATCCACAAGTTCATGGTATCGGCCGCGACCAGGGCCGGCCGCTTGAGTTGTTCGAGCACCGCTAGTTGCAACGGTGGATCAATATTGCCTAATAACACCAATTCAGCGTTGGCTTGCTCGGCGGTGATCTTCGGCGAAAACTCGGCAAACACACCGAGCTTGGTGTCGAGAGTTTCGCGGCTCGACAAATCGTTGCTGTAGCGACCGGTCCAATGGAAGGTTTCGCCTTTTTTGCGTTCGATGCCAGACGTATCAACGCCCATCGCAGTCATTTCTTCGATGTGCTTGGCAGGAAAATCTTCCCCCACCACGGCCACGACCGAAACATTGCGCGTAAAGTACGCTGCCGCGCGGGCGATAAACGAGGCGGAGCCACCGAGTAAGTCGCGGTGTAATCCAAAAGGGCCATCAATATCGTCAAGCGCGACGGAGCCGATGACCAACAAAGAACGGTGAGCACTGCGGTGTTG
>JAGPDK010000478.1 GCA_018057605.1 Kofleriaceae bacterium
CACCAACGTGCAAGGCCAGTACGCACGCGGTTTGGGCATGGCGTTTGTGAGTATTGAAATGTCGTATCCGGTCCGCACTGCATTAGCTGCAGATCCAGTTGCGGCAGCGCTGCTTGGTGCCGCCATTGTTGCTGCAATTCCCAAGTGAATCGTCAGCATGTAAGCGCTTGGAAATTGTTCGGTGTTATGCCATAACCTTGGTGAATTAGAAGTAGTAGCAACAAAAACGCATAGTTAGACGCATGGTTCGCGCTGGTTTGATCGTTCTTTCGAGTTCCGACACGCAGTCGGAGTTGGACAGAGGGACCAGGCCGCAGATCACCTTGCGATGGCTGTGCACCACAGGTTACGCAAGGAAAACAGGAATATGGCTTACATCAAAGAGTCCGTCATTGTCGGCGGCAAAGAGATCAGCATTGAAACTGGCAAATGGGCAAAACAAGCCAGCGGCTCGGTAGTTGTGCGCTGCGGCGACACCATGGTGTTGGTCACCGCTGCCGGCTCAAGCGGCCCGCGCGATATCGACTTCATGCCGCTGAGCTGCGAGTACCAAGAAAAATTCTATTCGTCGGGTAAAATCCCAGGCAGCTTTTTTCGTCGCGAAGGTCGCACCACCAACGACGAAATTTTAGTTTGCCGGTTGATGGATCGCCCGGTGCGTCCATTGTTCCCCAAGGGCTGGTTCATCGATACTCAAATCATCGCGAACGTCGTGTCGTTTGACAAGGTCAACGCCGGCGACGTATTGGCAATGACTGGCGCTTCCGCAGCGCTGCACTTGTCGGATTTGGTGTGGGACGGTCCGCTCGCTGCCGTGCGCGTTGGTCGCATCGACGGTCAATTCGTGGTCAACCCAACGTTCGCTGAACGCGAACAGTCCGACATGGAAATCATCGTCTCGTGTAGCAAAGACGCGATCATGATGGTTGAAGGCCAAATGTCGGAATTGCAAGAAGACACCGTCATCGACGCGTTGTTGTTCGCATTCGACGCATGCAAGCCGCTCATCGAGCTGCAAGAAAAATTGCGCGCTGCCTGTGGCAAAGAAAAACGCGCCTTTACCAAGCCAGTTTCCGACGAGGCCCTCGCCAAGGCCGTCAAGGACCTGACGTTTGACAAAGTCGCGGCAGCGATGGTCATCAAAGACAAAAAGAAACGCAGCAACGCGGTGTCGGAAACCCACGCGCTCGCACGCACCCTTGCAGCCGAAGGCGCCGTATTTGCGGGCCGTGGCAAAGAGATTGACGCCGCGTATGGCAAAGTCCAAAAGAAATGGGCGCGTGAACACACGCTGAAAACCCGGACCCGTATCGACGGTCGCAAGCCGAACGAAGTTCGGACCATCACGGTGGAAACCGGCGTATTGCCGCGTGCCCACGGCTCGGCCCTGTTTACCCGTGGCGAAACTCAAGCCCTGGTGGCCGTTACAATTGGCACCAAGTACGACGAGAAGAAGATGGACACCCTGCTGGGCGACATCAAGAAGTCGTTCTACATGGACTACAACTTCCCGCCATTTTCAACCGGCGAAGTGAAACCACTGCGCGGCCAATCGCGACGCGAAGTGGGCCACGGCTTTTTGGCTGAACGCTCGGTTCAACAAATCGTGCCTGAATTCGAAGACTTCCCGTACACCATTCGCGTGGTCTCGGACATTCTCGAATCGAACGGCTCGTCGTCGATGGCCTCGGTGTGCGGCGGCTCGCTAGCGCTGATGGATGCCGGCGTACCAAGCAAAGCCCAAGTTTCGGGCATTGCCATGGGCCTGATGAAAGAGGGCGATGACTACGTCATTCTCTCCGACATTCTCGGCGATGAAGATCATCTCGGCGACATGGACTTTAAAGTCACCGGTACCCGCCGTGGCATTTGCGCACTGCAAATGGACATCAAAGTTGACGGCCTGACCCGTAAGATTCTCGAAGAAGCGCTGGCCCAAGCCAAAGAAGGCCGGTTGCACATTCTCGATTGCATGGACTCGGCAATTCGTTCGCCACGCGACGAAATGTCGGAGTACGCGCCGCGCATCGTGACGGTGCAAGTTAAGCCTGACAAGGTGCGCGACATTATCGGACCAGGTGGCAAAACCATCCGCGCAATTCAAGAGCAAACCGGCGCCCAAGTCGACATCAATGATGCCGGTGTGGTGTCGATTGCATCGTCGGACAATAACAGCATCGAACAAGCCAAGCAGTTGATCTCGGGCTTAACGATGGAGCCCGAAGTTGGCCAGTACTACAGTGGCATCGTGAAGCGCATCGTCGAAATCGGCGCATTCGTGGAAATCATGCCAGGCACCGATGGCTTGCTGCACATCAGTGAAGTTGCCAAAGAGCGCATTCGCTCCGTCGAAGATGTGCTTTCGGAAGGCGACAGTGTTGTTGTCAAATGTATCAAAGTGGATCGCGACGGCAAAATTCGTTTGTCGCGCCGCGAAGTGCTTGATGCCAATCCCGCACCCGAAGAAGTGCACAACTACATCATCTAATCGCTCGCGTTATACCCCGCGCTTTGGAGCCACGCCCTGCGTGGCTTTTTTGCGTGTCGTTAAGGGGCCGGCCCTTCGGTGTTGTAGCAGCCCAAAAGTTGCCGCCACCGCATAGCGCATGGTAGCGAAGAGATTGATGTCTCAGGAACAACCGACAGCGCCTGCGCCTGTGCCTGTGGGTGATCCTCACGCAGTGCCATCAACTGAAACACCGCCGCCGCAGTTGGTGGATCCTGCGGCACCAGCTGGCAGTAGCGCCGGGCGCGGCGTGCTCTTGATTGCGTTTGCCAAGTTTTACTTCATGATGATCGGCCTCATCATTCAAGTGAAGTTGCCGTCGATTTTGTCACGCACTACGTTTGGCGCGTTTGGCGTGGTCAACGCGTTTATTTCGCCCATCAACAACGTCATGGTGACTGGCTCCATTCAGTCGGTGTCGCGCTTCATTTCGCAAGAGCCAGAAAAAGCCCGGCGAGTTCAAGCCGCCGGCTTCCGTATGCACTTATTTATTGGCGTCGGAGTTGCGTTGGCGTTCGCTGCAGCTGCGCCGGTGGTTGCGGCGTTTCAGCACGATCAAAGCAAGACCTTGCCGCTAATGGTGGGCGCGCTGATTGTTGCTGGTTATTCGTTCTATGCGGTCTTGGTTGGTACGGCCAACGGCCTGCGTCAGTTCAATAAGCAAGCTGGCCTCGACATCGTGTTTGCCACGCTGCGTGCTGCAGGGATTTTGGGCGCTGCCCTGGCCGGCCTGGGCGTGGTCGGTGTGGTCGCGGGATGGGTTGCGGCAGTTGGCGTGATCTTGTTGCTTGCGGTGATGTGGATCGGCATGCCAGGGCGAACGGCCGAGGCGCCGATGTCGATCCGGCCACTGTCGGGTTATTTCGCGCAAGTTGCGGTGTATCTGGTGCTGTTCAACTTGTTGATGTTCGCTGACACCTGGTTGCTTAAGCGCTTGACCACCGAGCACTTTGCGCCGCTGCTAACTGCACACGGCGACGCGCTGGATCGCGCGGTCCCCGGGTTGCGTGGCCTGGCCGGGTATAGTCCAACCGCGTCGGCGCTTGCTGACGGGCAAGTTGCCTACTACACGGCGGTGCAGAATCTAGCGCGGCTGTCGTACCAGGCTATTATCGCTGCAACGTTCGTGGTGTTTCCATTGGTGTCGCGATCAACGTTTACCGACGATGGCGAAATCACTAAACGCTACATTACTGTGACGATGCGATATTCGTTGATGTTTTCAATGGCGATCGCCGTGGTGATGGCAGCGAATCCCAAAGACATCTTAGGCTTGGTGTATGCGGCCGATTACGCCTCGTTCGGGGCCCCAGCGTTGCTTGCGTTGGCGCTTGGTAATGTTGCGTTTTCGCTGTTCGCTATCAGCGGTACGATCCTCAACGGTGCGGGACTAACCCGCCCAGCGATTGTGTCGGCGGCAATCACCCTGGTACTGGCTGTGGTTGGCAATTTTATTGCCATCCCCATGGCGGCGTCGGGGGCTGGCGTGTTGTTCGTGGCAGCAGCGGTGACGGGCGCTGCGATGCTGGCGGGATCGGTCATTTCGGGAATTATTTTGAAGCGCCGGCTAGGTGCGTTTTTGCCGCTGCTAAGCATCGTCAGAATCGTCGCTGCGATGGCGGTGGCGATGGCGGTGGGGCGGCTGTTGCCCTTGCATGGCAAATTGCTGACCCTGGTTGAAGCCGGGATTGTTGGCATCGTGTTTTTAGCGGTGCTCATTGGTTCTGGTGAACTCGGAAAACGTGACTTGGCGGCAATCGCGCAAGTGCGGAAGAAACGCGCAACCGGAGGAGGCGAAGTATGAACAAGGCTGGTCTTGGAAAATCGTTGGCGCTTCGGATAATGGTCGTCACCACGTTAGCTGCGCCATGGTTGGCTGGTTGCGGCGGGGTACCCAAGGCAGGGGAGACCCTGATGGAATCAGTACAGACCTACAATGAGGG
>JAGPDK010000479.1 GCA_018057605.1 Kofleriaceae bacterium
ATCATTGAGCGAATTGGCACTTGGTCGCCGATTTTTAAGATTTGGCGAATGCCGGTGCCTTCGGTCATCACCAACACGCGATCGCCAATACCGGCCTGCGCGTTATCCATCGCAATGAAGCTGGGTCCAACAGCATGGCCAGCGTGATCGAGTGGTTGCACAACAAACAGGGTGCGCCCCGCGTACATCGGATGTTTGACGGTTGCCCACATCGGCGCGATCACCTGGCACACTCTCACGAAGCTACTCCGATACCGTCGACAATGCCGACAATCGCCGCGTCGACCGGGACAAAAAACGGGGTTAACGCAAGCGCCGCTTCGCGTGAGCCAACCAGATAGACCAAATCGCCGACCCCGGCTTGCACGGTATCAACAGCCGCGTGCAACTCGCCGTTGGGTTGCTTGTGTTCGTCGACGGGTTGCACCAGCAAAAGTTTTTGCCCGGCTAAGCCTTCGGCTTTCACGCTGGCCACGATGGTGCCTTTAACGATGCCGAGATACATGCGCCGGTAAGGTAAAGCCAGCAGGCACGTGGGTCAATCCGACGGCGACCGAAACGCAAAATCGCGGCATGGACAAGGGTGTTTCCGCCCCATGTTCCGAGGACAAGCCCTCGAAATTCATCCTGCCGCGCAGCGTCCGAGGGCGAGCCTCGAAATTCGTTTTGCTGGTTATTTGTGAGCAGGTGCAACTGGCGCAGCAGCGGCTGGCGCAGCAGCGGCTGGCGCTGGTGCAGCAGCGGCTGGCGCAGCAGCAGTTGGCGCAGTTTTGGTGGTTTTGCTGGTTTTGCTGGTTTTGGTCTTCTTGGTTACCACTGGCGTCGCTGGGGTTGCGGCGGTTGGTGCTGGCGCCGCTTTGGCGTCGGTAACAACCGGGGTTGCAGCGGTTGGTGCTGGCGCCGGAGCTGCTGCGCCTTTGGTGCCTGGGGCAACTTTGGTCATAGGCGCTGCAACTTTGCCGGTGTCTTTGCTAGGGGCGGCCTTGGTTGGCGCTGCTGGCGCTGCTGGGGTCGGTGCTGGTGCCGATGCGGCTGCCGGCGCAGGCGTTGCTACCGCTTTGGCTGGCGCTGCTGGTGCAACAGGTTTGGCTTCTGGCGCGCCAGCGAAAGCTGGAGCGGCAACGAGGCTAAGGGCGACGACAAGGGCACGAGTAATATTTTTCATTGCCACCAGCAACTGCACCAGTTGTGCCGGTGCTGCGCGGGTGTAACCCGCTGATTTGTCGTTCCAAGCGGGCCGTTGCATTGGGGCAATTCGCCACGCGGGGCAAGCTGCCCCAGCTGCTGTGAGTCCGACACCTGAAGGCGCTTTGCAAGCCGCCCAACTTCGTGCAGAGTGCCGGTGCTCCATGTTTGCGCAGCCCACGGCGCGGTTAACCCGCAAGTTTGCATTGGCAATTATGGTCGTGGTCATTGCAGTTTTTGGCATTGGTGCGGGCGTCGGGTACCAGCGCGAGTCAGCGCAATTTGAACGTGCACAACGGGCCGAAGCTTTTGTGCTTGGCAGCGCCATGGCTCGTGGCATGGCTGATGTCTGGGAAAAAAATGGCGAACGCGCCGCGTTTCGTTTTCTTGGCGAAACCTCGGATTCGCGGGCCCATATTACCGTGCGCTGGGTGTGGGTCGATGAGCCGGTCGGCGGCCAGCATGTGCCGTCGATGGCAATTCACGAGATCCGCGATCGAATTCTGCTCAAACGCGATGCTGCGCAAGCGGCGATGTACACGTTTGTGCCAGTGACGGTGCCGGGCACGCGCCGTGGCGCCTTGGAATTGCGCCAGAGTTTGGCAGATCAAAACACCTACATACGCGAATCGCTGCGCAACAATATCATTGAAGCATTGGTGCTCGCACTGGCGTCGGCCGGCCTGGTGTTTTTGCTAGGCGTAATGTTCGTGGGGCGGCCGGTGGCGCGGCTGGTCGACAAAGCCCGCCGCGTCGGTGCCGGTGATCTCACTGGGCCCTTGCTGCTGACGCAACGTGATGAGCTAGGCGAGCTGGCGCAAGAAATGAATCGCATGTGTGATCGCTTGTTGGCCGAGCAACAAAGTCGCGCCACTATGGAAGCGCAATTGCACCATGCCGAGCGCCTCACCACGGTTGGTAAATTGGCGTCGGGGCTGGCCCATGAATTGGGCACGCCACTCAACGTGGTCGCCGGGCGCGCACGGTTGGTGGCAACCGGCGAGGTCGAAGGCGAAGATGCCAAGAGCAGTGCAAGGGTCGTGCTGGACCAGACCGAACGCATGACCAAATTAATTCGGCAATTGTTAGATTTTGCGCGACCGCGGCCGCCGCAGAAGACATCACAGTTGTTGCTGCCCATTGCTGAGCGGGCGGCGACCTTGTTAGCGCCGATGGCCAAAGCCGCAGGCGTGGCACTCACGGTGGTCGCGTCTCCGGACATCACCCTGTCGGTCGATGAAGACCAACTGCATCAAGTAGTGACGAACCTGGTGGTCAATGCGTTGCAGGCTACGCCCCGTGGCGGAAAAATTGAGCTCTCACTCGAAGACGTTGATGCGGTCGCACCCTTGGTTGCCGGCGGCACGGCGCGCCGTTGTGCCGCGCTCACCGTGCGCGATAACGGCCAAGGGATGGATGATGCGACGCGGCTTCGAGTATTTGAACCTTTCTTTTCGACCAAACAAGTTGGCCAAGGCACGGGCCTGGGCTTGTCGGTAAGTTGGGGCATTGTGCGTGAGCACGGCGGCTGGATCAGCGTCGATACGTCGGTAGCGCAAGGCAGTGCGTTCACCATGTATTTGCCGCTCGGTGATGCGGTTGCCAATGTCCCGGCGCCGGACCGCCCCACCTATCGGCCGAGCGGCCGCGCGTTGTCGTCGCCGCCTTTTGCGCCATTGGCCCCGGAGTTGTGAGGCCTCATGCAAGCAATCGGTAAAGTACTCGTTGTCGACGATGAACCGGACATGTGCGAGTTGTTGCAACTCGGTTTATCCAAGCGCGGCATCGCCGTGACGTGGCGCACCGATCCCGAAGAAGCGTTTGCGCTGCTGCTCAACGAAGCGTTTGATTGCGTGCTCACCGATTTGAATATGAAAGGCCTTACCGGCATTGAACTCACATCGAGGATCGTGGCGAACCGGCCGGATGTGCCGGTAATCGTGCTCACGGCGTTTGGCAGTTTTGAAGCCGCGGTCGCCGCCATGCGCGCTGGGGCGTATGACTTTGTGACCAAGCCGGTTGAACTCGACGCGTTGGCGATGTCGTTGCACCGGGCCATCGAGCGCCGCCGCCTCAAAGCTGAAGTGTCGAGGTTGCGGCAAGTGGTCGCGCAGACTCAGCGTTTCGATGAAATCATCGGCGCTAGCAGCGCCATGCAACGGGTGTACACGCTCATTGATCAGGTCGCGCAAACCGACGCCACGGTGCTGATTACTGGGGAGAGCGGCACTGGCAAAGAAATGGCCGCGCGGGCACTGCATCGAAGATCCAAACGCGCCGATGGCCCGTTTGTGGCAATCAATTGTGCGGCGATGCCGGAAGCTTTGTTAGAAAGTGAATTGTTTGGGCATATGAAAGGTGCCTTCACCGATGCGCGTGCGAACAAAACCGGGCTATTTGCCCAGGCCCACGGTGGCACGCTATTTCTCGACGAGATAGGCGAGCTGTCGCTGACCTTGCAGCCAAAATTGTTACGGGCGTTACAAGAACGCACGATCCGCCCACTGGGCAGCCAACATGAAGTGGCCACGGACGTGCGCCTACTCGCTGCGAGCAATCGCGACTTCGAAGCCATGGTCGAAGAAAAAACGTTTCGCGAAGATCTGTTCTATCGCATCAACGTGGTCGCGCTACCCTTGCCACCGTTGCGTACCCGGACCGCAGACGTGTTGTTGCTAGCGCAGCATTTTGTGACTCACTATGCGACGCTGTTCGATAAGCCAGTGGCTGCCATTTCTCCGGAAGCCGCGGAGCGGTTGGTGCACTATAGTTGGCCTGGCAACGTGCGCGAATTACAAAATTGTATTGAACGTGCCGTCGCCGTTGCGAATTTTGGTGCCTTGGGCGTCGAAGATTTGCCCGAGAAAATTCGACAGTACGAACCCGGGCCCCTGCCGATGCATCAGCAGGGCCATCAAGAATTGGTGACCGTGGAAGAAGTTGAACGCAGGCACATTTTACATGTGCTCGACCTGCTCAACGGCAATCGCACCGAAGCGGCTAAAGCGCTGGGCCTTGATCGCAAAACTCTGTATCGCAAGCTCCTGCGCTATGGCGTGGAGGTGTAAGCGTGGCGACGGCGGAGGCGGGCACCGTGTCCAGGCAGGATGCCGTGTGCAGCCAAAATCGTGCTAGAAAATCACAAATTTCAAGCAATAGCGCAACGATCGTCCGATTTGAAAAAATCTGCATAGCTCGGAAATAAGATGTCCGTCGGGTCTAGTTGACTCGACACCCAGGGCTCGGC
>JAGPDK010000480.1 GCA_018057605.1 Kofleriaceae bacterium
TCAGCGCAGGCAGTGTGCCAACGCATGGTGGGCATGCTGTAGCCGCTAGGAGTTGGCGCATAACGTGCGCGTGATTATGGAGCGAACCCAGCGGACGCTGGGGAGCGAGGCAACCCGTTGCGCATGTGTCGAGCGCGGTGGTCCGAGGTTCGTCGTCGGAGTACGGAGTGAACTCAGTCGCTGGTGAAAAGCGTAAGGGTTTCGATCGTTTGCGCTTACGTGATCGGTATTGGGGATGTTCCCGTCCCTTCTGCGCCACATTCAACTGGCAAGTCGCCGGCATTCAACTCACCGCGCGTGTATGAGCGCGTTTTTTGGGGATCATTCATTGGCCGTTTCTGTTTAAGCGAGTCGGCGCGGGCGCGGGCGACGGGTCACGGCGCAGCCGTCGTAACCTCGCACAGCACCGGTGCGTGGTCTGACGGTTGTTCGCCTTTGCGTTGTGCTCGATCGACGCTGCTGGCGGTGCAGCGCTGCGCCACCGTCGACGTGCCGTAGATGTGGTCGATGCGTAGCCCGAGATTTTTAAAAAACGACAGGCCGCGGTAATCCCACCAGGTGAATAATCCAGGCTGCGGGTTATGTACTCGCACTAGGTCGACCAAGCCTCCGGTGACGGTGGCAAATGCCGCACGCTCGGCCGGGCTGCACAACACCGAATCGGCCCAGGCTAGTGGGTCGTGCACATCAGCGTCGGTGGGCGCAACGTTCATGTCGCCACATAAAACCAGGCTCGGCCACAGTGCGCGTTGTGCTTGCAGCCAGGTAGCTAGTTGCGCTAGCCACTGCAATTTGTACTGGTATTTTTCTGAACCAATTTCGCTGCCGTTGGGCACGTACACCGAAATGACGCGCAGGTCGCCAAATGTGGCCGCGATACAGCGCGCTTGTTCGTCGCCTGGCGGCGAATCGTCGTTGGTGAAACCTCGGGTTAGCGCTGTGCCTGGTTGTTTGCTGAGCAGCGCAACGCCATTGTAGGTTTTTTGGCCCCACGTCGCGGCATGGTACCCGACGGCCCGCAGCTCGGCGAATGGAAACTGGGCGTCGACGGTTTTGGTTTCTTGCAGGCAAACCACGTCGGGTTGATGTTGTTCAAGCCACGCCAACAAACGCGGCAAACGCACTCGAATCGAATTAACGTTCCACGTTGCAACTTTCATAGCGGCCTTGATAGCGCGACGGTTGGGTTCGGCCAGGCAAGGCCAATGTTAGGCATCGGTTGGCAGGTCGGCGAGGGTCAGCTTCGGATCGAGATAGTTTTCAAGTTTGCCTTGAATGTACTGCGTGGCTTTTTTACGCCACAAAAAACCTGGGTCAGCGCCGCGAAACGTGACGACCCCTGGGGCAACGGCGAGTTCTCCGTCGATCGACACCAACAAGTATTTGCCTAAAAATTTGGCTTTGCTGCCGGTCCAATCAACTTTAATACCGTGTTTGTTGGTGAGGTAGCGGCCCAGGCGTTCGAGCCGCGCGCGAGCATCATCCTCGGATAGGGCGTGTTTGTAATCGATCTCCATCGCGTCGCAGTTTACCAAATAAACATGCGATACATAGCCCCTGATCACATCACTACGTTCGACAATTGGGGTGCGTAACCGCTGACGCACCGCGATCCCGGGGCCGCCAAGGGCAGGCACCGTCAAGAATAGCGGTTACTTTTTGGCAGCTTTGCTCAATGCCAAGCGCTGAGCGTCGGTGAGCAGTGATTGACACGCGGTGGCGGCTGCAACCGTGGCTGCGCCGGCCAAACATGTGCGCGCCTCAGGCGACCAGTTGTCGCGGTCACAGGCGCTGGCCAAGGCGTCGCCCAGTGGACTGAGTTGATCGGTGGCCATGTGGGCGTCGGCCGGCGACAGCTTAGCTGCGGCGATCTCGACGCGGGCTTGCGTTACGACTGCTGCCGCGACCGCGTTGCAAGGCGGCGCTTGGCCGGGCCGTTGTTTGCAACCGACGCATAACAACGACAACGCTAACAAAACCGAGCAAGCAAAAGAAGTCCGACGCATAAGCGGCATTTGCGCCTGGATGTCGCGAGGAGTCAAGAATCTGCTAGCGTTGCGACATGATGTTGCCAAGTTCCGTCGAAGCTGCGCTCGCGACACGCTTGCCTGAGCTGTGGCCGTTGCTTGAACGGTGGGTCGAGATCAATTCGTTTACTGGCAATGTGCCAGGCTGCGACGCCATGGCGGCGGAATTGGAAGCCGCGTTTGCCCTGCCTGGTTTGTTGGCCCGCAGTGAACCGGGGCAGGCCGCTGGTCGCCATGTCGCGTTCATGACGCCGGCCTATCTCGCTGGACAACGTGAGGTGATCTTGATTGGCCACCATGACACGGTGTTTCCGCCTGGCACGTTTGAACATTTTCGTTGCGATGCCGATCATGTGTACGGCCCCGGTGTGCTTGATATGAAGGGTGGGTTGGCGGTGGTGCGCACTGCGCTGGCCGTGTTGTCCGATTGCCAGCTGTTGGCCGGGCGCGGCATCGCCATAGTGTCGGTTTCCGACGAAGAAACCGGCTCGGTCGATGGTCAGCGGTTGCTCAATGACTTAGCGCCGGGCGCTGCTGCAGCGTTGGTGTTTGAAGCAGGGCGGGTTGCCGATGCGATCGTGGTGGCGCGCAAAGGCACGGGGAAATTGCGGGTGTCGGTGGTTGGGCGAGCTGCGCACGCAGGCAATGATCTGCGTGTCGGCATCAATGCGATTTGGGCGTTGTCGCGGTTTGTCGATCGAATCTCGAATTTGTCTGTCGACGACGGTCGGGTAACCGTGAATGTTGGGTTGATCCAAGGTGGGACCAGTGCGAATACGGTACCGGCGGCAGCGCGGTGTGAAATCGATGTGCGCATGGTGCACCGGGCGGATGGCGAAGCGTTGTTGGCGGCAATGCAGACAATTGCCGACGAGATCGCGACGGCCACGGGGGCGGCATTTCATTTTGAAGGCGGCATCAAGCGTTTGCCGCTGGAAACGACTTCTGCGAGTCGGGCCCTGGCACAGCGTTACGGTGTGCATGCACAGCGCTACGGGTTGGGCCAGAGTTTGGCGGGCATTATGGGTGGCGGCTCCGACGCCAATACCACGGCGGCACTTGGCGTGCCCTCGATCGACGGCTTAGGCCCGCGCGGCAAAGGCTTTCATACCCACCAAGAATTTGCTGAAATTGCAACGTTCGAACCTAAGGTGCGCGCGTTGGTTAGCTACTTGCTCGACGCCCCTATGGTGTAGGTAGTGCGAGCTGGTTAATCACACCATCGAGCGTTGTCATCGACGAGACGGCGTTGCCTTTGGCAATGGCCCACACGGTTGCGACGATGGCATCGTTGACTGGTGTGGCAATACCGAGGTTTCGGCCGTGATCGGCAACTTCCCCGTTGAGGAAGTCGATCGCAGGCACCCGGCCGCGTTCGATTGCGGCCAACATCGACGAACGCATGCGTCGGTATTTTAGCCCGACGGCAAGTAACAGCGCGTGCTTGGCGACCAAGCCTGCACTGCCTGCTTGATTTTTCTCCGTGGCGGTCAGGGCGACCCAGTCGAGATTCATGGTGCCTGCAACTTTTTCAAGTTTGACTCCGCTGGCGCGGGACACTTCGACGACTTCGGTCATAATTTCGAGAGCGAGCCGGCGATATCGCTGCACGCGGACAACTGCGCCTAAGCGCGTGCCCGCAATCGTACCCAGTGACGAAATTGCAGAGTTGAGCGCTAATTTACTCCAACGCGCGCCACGCAAATTGTGGGTGATCTTGACTGGGCCGATGGCGCTGAGCAATTTTGCAATAGCGGATAGGGCGGCGTCCACTTGGCCGTCAAGTCGGCCGATGACAAAGCCGCCTTTGGCAGTCTGTTCGTACTGGCCGGGTCGCGGCATCGAGGCGCCCCACGCCACGATGGCTCCGACGACGCGCTCGGCGCCAACGATGGCGGCGACGCGTTCCTCGCATAGCCCATTTTGCAGCACTAGCATACGTCCATCGGTGGCCAAAAAAGGCAGCGCCGTGGTCGCGGCTTGTTCGACGCTGGGTGGTTGGGTGGCTAAAATGACCAAATCGAAAGTGCCGGTCGGCACTTCGGCGATGTCGCCGCGTGTGCAAAGTTTCTTGCCGTCGCGGAGCACGATGAATCCGTCGCGCTGTACCGCGTCTCGAATCGTTGGATTGGTTGAGATCGCGGTGACATCAAGGCCGGCGCCAGCGAGCGTGGCCGCAACGATGCCGCCGATGCCGCCGGCACCCATGACCAAGATTTTGGGACACTGTTTCATCGACGGCACAATATCGGGGCCCAGGCCTGCTGTCGATTGTGCACGACGGTTCCCAGCGCGGCCAGGCGCTTAGGACTTGTGCATAAATTACTGACCCTTTTTTGTGCCGATCCATGGTGCCTGGCCGAGCTGGGAACGGTCGTGCACAATCGACAGCAGGCCTGGGCCC
>JAGPDK010000073.1 GCA_018057605.1 Kofleriaceae bacterium
ATCAAGATTGTACGCATCATCACCCTGCGAGTCGGTGTGGCCCTGCACTTGAACTTTTGCGATTTCGGTGTGCACGTTGAGCACGCGTACAACATTATCTAGCAGCTTGTTCGACTTCTGGAGAATCTCGTCTTTGTTGACCTTGAAGTAAACTACGTCGAGGATATCGAGCCGCCCACCGCGAATAACCACCAACTGTTTGTCTTTGCAACCTTGGTTCTTCGATTTACCAGGTTCATCAGGGCAATTGTCTAGGCGATCCATCACACCGTCGCCATCGCGATCGGTATCCGGACACCCGAAGTTTTCAACCGGGCCGACGACATCAACACATTTGTCATTGATGTCCAGCGTGCCATCCGACTCATTGTCGGGGTCAGGACAACCATCGGCATCTTCAAAGTTGTCGAGGTCTTCAGCATCGTCAGGACATGGGTCATTTTGATTATTAATGCCATCGCCATCACGATCTGCGATGTCAGGACAACCGTCATCATCTTGAAACCCGTTGACGGTTTCCGCCACCAACGGACATTTATCAACGGCATCGCGAAATCCGTCGTTGTCGTTATCGGCATCAGGACAACCATCCGCGTCGTCAAAGCCATCTTGATCTTCAGCATCGTTGCGGCACGTATCCTGCGCATCAACAATGCCGTCGCTATCATTGTCATCATCAGGACACCCATCGGCATCCTTGAAGCCGTCGAGGTCTTCTTTTTGAGTTCGGCAGGCATCGCGCGAATCACGAATGCCATCGTTGTCGGCATCACCGTCTTGGGGTCGATCTTGCAGACGACCAACCCGGAGCCCCGCTAACATCCGAAAATCCGGGGTACCAAAACCTTGTGACAAACCGACCCCACCAGCGGCAAAGGCGA
The DNA here is from genome assembly GCA_018057605.1 of Kofleriaceae bacterium. Taxonomy (GTDB): domain Bacteria; phylum Myxococcota_A; class Polyangia; order Haliangiales; family Haliangiaceae; genus JABFXX01. The sequence goes on from JAGPDK010000073.1 coordinate 882, forward strand.
TCAACTTATCGCCGATTTGGAAGCTTGGGCCGCCGATCACTTCGTGATAATTTTGGTTAAAGTTGGCGAATGGCTGTGCCGCCGCAACCGCTGCCGACACCGTCAACGTCAGTTCCAGCGGCGTGGTTGCGAAACGATAACCACCACCGAGGCGCAGGCTGATTTCGTCGTCGACTCGCTGATCAACGACTGCCGACGATTTGCGTGCAAAATAGCCGAGGTTCGCAGCGTAACGCCAGCGACCATCACGGCGCGACAGCAACAGCGTTGGGTGCACGGTCAGGCCGTGATCGCCTCGATAGTTTTTCGCCCTTCCGGTAGGAAACCCGAGTTCAGCCATCACCGCGACATCAACGTGATGTTGGGCTTGCCGCAGAATTGCAAATTTCGGCAACAAACGAATGTCGCCAAATGCAACTCCGCTAATCGATGCGAGATCCATCGACACGCCAGGAATCGTTGCATCGCGATCCTGTTGCAGCACCAACGGAATACTTACCGATAGCTGCAACCAACGCAGCACCGCATAGCTGGCGGCCAATTCCCCGCCCACCCGATTGCCAACCAAATCTCCGACCCGCTCACGTGTCCCGTCGACATTTCGATACAACGCGAGCGGTTCGTTGGCGTACCCGACCCAGAAGCTCAGCTCTGATGCAAGTTGCGAACGCAGTGCGCCCCACTCGACGCCAAACAAACCATTACGATCGGTTGCAAGATGAAACCGTTCAACTGGAAAGTCACGGTTTTCGACGACGGCTTGAGCCTGCGCAACGTTTGCGCGTGCCAACAGCGTGGCACCGACGATCGCCGCCAGCGCAGCAACTCGCAGCCCGGCAACTTGGCGGCCGCAGCGCATCAGCGCCGCGCCGTTTTCGCACGCACTACCATGGCTGTCAGCATCCCCGTCCTGTTGATCCATATGCACCATGGTAGAGCAATTGTCGGCCAAATCGCGCCATCCATCGCCACCGATGTCGTTTTCGCAAGCATTTCCACGCCCATTTCACGGTCGTACCGCGGCGGCTTTAGACAAGCGCTAGGGTTGTCACACTTCGATAAGTGAGCCGCTCCATCCTCGGTCTCGCCGTGCGCACAAGGTGGGTGTTGAACGTAGGTGCAGCCAGCTATTTCTTGGGGCCAACGCCGGGCCGCGCGTTCCACATTTTTAGTGCCAGCACCAGGCCAATAGCCGCAACTGGAATCATCGCAATCGGCCACATCCGCCAATTGCCGACGCTCTGAGCCGCAACCGAGCCTTTAGCCGGCAAGGTCGCGCCGTATAGCATCGCTTGTGCCGCAACACCGAGATACACGAACCCATCGATGAGCCCGGTCGCGACGCCAGCATTATTCTTGCCGCCGAAATCTTGGCTAGCGACACCCGACAACATGCCATGCACACCGATGATCGCCATTGCCATCGTGGCAGCGATCCAGCTGATGGCGCTCGGCACACCAAGCAACGGCAAAATCAAACATGCACCAAGAAGCATGAGCGAATACAACACGGCCGCCACCGGCGCACGACGGCTGCCAAACAGATGATCTGAAATTGCACCAGCGAAAATCCCGCCGGTGATACCTGCAATCGCCGATACCATGCCCCAGTGATTGAGCACAAACGAGTTGGCAGCTGCCGCCCCAGCGATGCCTTTGTGGAAATCCTGATACCAGTCGAGCAAGCCTTGCCGCAAAAAGCCCGAACACATTTCGATGAACGCAATCACCAAAATGATCTTGTTGGTGAGCATGCGTTTGATTACGGAGAACGCTGACTCTTTCGCGGTGGATTGACCACTCGACGCATCTTGCGGATCGAAATCAGCAAAACCCGCTTTGCTTGGCGTGTCGCGGACCCAAATAAAACACAACACCCAGAACACCGAGAGAATAATCGATGGTGCGAGGAACAACCACGGTACCGGCGTGCCTTCCGGCACAGCGAGACCGACCGTGAGATCAGCAATACGGGCGCCCCAATCAAACGCAAAATACAGCCCCAGCGAAATCAAGATGCCAAAAATCCCCCCGAAGGTGCCGCGCTCGCGCACGTGAAACCACGGTGCATTTACTTTGACGATTGAGACCGCGCCAAAACTCTGAAAATACATGTTTACGCAGTACAAAAATGTCAAAAAACCGACGCTGGGATTTTGGCCCCCCAACATCAGCACGCCAATGACAACGTTGGTACTCAATGCTCCCGCGACGGCGATCAAGATCGTTGCACGCCCGCCCCAACGATCGGTGAGCGGGCCATTTATTAAAAACGACACTCCATAAACCAACGAACCCCAAAACTTTAAATCACCGAAATCAGCGCCGGTCATAGCCCCGATATTTTTGAATACCGTGACGTTGTAGCGCGCCATGTACAAAAACGCGTAGGCCAAGCCCAACGGCAACCAGTTCAACAATCGCCGACGTTTGTACGCAGTACTGTGGCCGACATCGATTTTAGGCAACCGCGCCACCACCAGCAGCACCACCACTGCCAAAATGACGAGAGGAATTGCCTCTTCATAAAGTGGCCGTGGCTTCTTCGGCGCTTTGGCTGCGGGCTTCGCCGCGCCTGGGTTGCCAACAGTGGGACCGACAACCAACGGCGCGGCAGCACTACCTGCGCTCAAGGCCGCCGGCTCGGTTAGCACCGCCGAACCAGCCGAACCTTGTGCATACGCAGGCAAGGCCACACCGACGAGCAACGCGCAGAAAATGACGCAACGACGAACCCAAGCTGCAATCATGGCCCTGTGTGTGCCATGAACAACAATCGACTGTCACCTCAAAATCTATGCATTCTTGCAGCGTTGCGAGATTGTTGCGTTGCAATCCAGCGGCCTATCGACAGACCGGAAAACCCTTCCCATCTCTGCTAGTGTAGAGCGACATGCAGAAGTGCCGGACCTCTCTATCTACGTTGTCGAAGTTGTTCCCCACCGCCCTTTGGGTCGCGGTCGCGCTCACGTCGGGCGGCTGTAAAGGCGATCAACCTGCGACCAAAGCTACTGACAAAACGGCGGCCAAAGCCCCCACTGCGGCGCCTCCGCCAGCCGCATCGTCGGTGTGCGTTTTTGTCGGTGATGTCAAAGCCCAATGTCTCGACGCAGAGGCCATCAAACAATGGCCTCGCCTCGACAATTTGTTGCCGCCCGAAGCCCGACGCATGGGCACCTGGAAAACCATCGTGGTGCAGACTGCGACCGGGCGTGGCACGGATCTCAACCAACCGGCCGACACCTATCCGGACCTGGTGCCTGCACTATTTCCAGCCGCCGACGGCAGCGCCACGCTGGGCATGTTCGATGTAGTGGAGCTCGCGAATCACGGTCGACCCAAATGGCAGCAACCAGCCATCCAAGAAGTTCACGTGATCGCCGCGCTCGGAGGCGGGCGTGGTGAAAACGAAGATGGCCACGCCGCCGCTGACCCCAAAGATCTCGCGCTCAAGTTTATCGTTGCAGGCAAAGCATCAACGCTGGCCGGCCCGGCCCTGCTGGCGATTGCACGTGAGGCCCAGCCCGGCGAAGACGGCGAAGCCAAAGGTTGGTCACTGCTCACCTTGTTGAAATCGGCGAAAATACCATTGCCTACCGACCAACCGGGCAAGCGCTACTTGTTGACCGACGCTGCCGGCATGAACCTGACGTTAGAACCAAGCGATTTTGCCGACGGCGTTTCGATTCCATTTGTGAAACTCAACAAACAAGGTGCATTGCGTTTTTGGGTGTTTAAGAAAAAGGGTGAAGGCTGGGCCAAGGGCGCCGACTTACGCGGCCTGGTCTCGGTACAAGTGCTCAACTAACCAGCCTCGCTTTGACAACGTGTCGCTGCCGCCGCCCTGCGGGCTCGTGCCATTGGCGGCATGCCGAGGAACGCCATCTGCAAGTAAGCTGGCGTTCTTTTTCCCGTACCGAGTCTTTCGCAGTTAGTGTAGCCAATGGCGATTTTCAACTTTCGGTGTACGCTGGCTTTGTTACTCGCAAGCTCGGCTGCAACCTTGTTAGCCTGTGGCGACGACCCGGTAAAACAATTTGCAGCGGATGCAGCCTCCGACGCTACAACGAGCACGGTTGTTGAGGTGACGGTCATACGTGCAGCCGGCCCCATTGCCGGCGCGACCGTGGTGTTTCAGAATGCCGACGACAGCGTGGTTGCCACCAAGACCACCGATGCGGCCGGCGTAGCGTCCGAGCTGATGACCGCCGGCGGTAGCATTACCGCCATTGTTCCCGATGGCTCTAAAACGCAGACCTATACCATTCTCGCGGTAAAGCCCGGCGATAAACTGAAAATCCGAGAGTTGGGTGAAAATACCGGCATGGTCCCTGTCCGGGTCTCAGTCAACTTACCGCCAAACTCATTGGGCACCTATACGGTGTTGTCGAGCTGTGGCACGCGCTACAACGGCCTGAGGCCCAACAATGGCGGCGACTTGGATATTTCCGTGCAGCCAACCTGCACCCAAGCTTCGTTCTTGGTCAAACAAGACGCGACCTTGGGCAGCGGCGGTACCGCAGCGGCAGCGATCTACAAAACCAACGTAACGCTCGCCAATGGCGTCTTTGATCTTTCCGATCAAACCTTCACCGGCCTGATGGTGCAAAACATCACCGGCAGCAACCTGCCGGAAATCGCCAGCCTACGAACCTCAGTGGCGCCACTACTCGACGGTTTTGTCGGAAAAATCAGCGAATCTAGTGCGACCATCATGCCGCCAGGCTTCCCGACGTTTGCCGGCACATTCCAACGCGTGAATGCCACCGCAACCAAACAGGTGGTAACGATGGACGTGAGTGGCCCCAGCGGCCAGCAGCAATTTGCTGCACTCACCAACATCGGCGACGCAACGATCGACGGTGCCACTGCATTGACCTCGTGGGTTTCGGATGTGCAATTTACCCAAGCCAACAGCTCGTTTGCAATAACCACGGCGGCCGCCGGCAATGCGTCTGTCAACGGCGCGTTCGCCGAGCTTTACATGCCTCGTCAAACCGGCTTAATCGTCCGCAGAGTAGTTGGACCATCCGCGACCGACTTGCGCTTGCCAATTTTACCAACCGCCCAAGCTGATCTCAACGTGCTAGTTGCAGACTCGGCGTCCGTAGGTGGGGTTGCCATTATCGCGTCCTCCGGCGGTTACGATGCACTGCGCCCGTTGTTCTACAGCATCGATGACTCATCTGAGATCCTTGCCGCGACGCCCACGGTCAACGGGCAATTGTGCGTTTCGCTTTACGTTCCGCCCATGTAGTTCGTCACCAGCCAGCGTGTTCAACGAACAGAAGAATAGGATATCCCACGGCACTGCGGCCAACGACACGGCATCGGCATTCGTAGTAACGTTGCCAGATGAATCGATTTACAAATTTGGCAGTGAGTGCGTTGCTACTTGGATTGGTGGCATGCGCCAGTAACAAACCGGTCGCGACTAGCCCAAGCGCCGTAACGCCAAGCGCCCACGCCAACGCCAACGCCAACGCCGACGCCAACCCCGACAATGACACCAGCACTGTTGTGGCTGCGCTTCCCGAGGGCAGCAACACCGCAGCGACTGCGCCTAGCCGGCCGCCGGTTGCAACTAGTTTCACCCTCGATGGCAACGCACTTACGCTGCCCAGCGGCTTCTTTTTTGCGGCCGGCGGAGCGATCCTCAACGAAGGCGCAAGCAACGCTGCGTTGTGGTTTCTCGTCGATTATCTTGAAGCTAAAAGTTACATCTCGACGCTGCGAATTGAAGGCCACACGTCCGACGCAGGCGCCGCCGCACAAACCCTAACCGAACAACGCGCCTTGGCGATTGCGACCTGGCTAGTCGCGCATGGCATCCCATGCGAGCGCCTCATTGCCGTTGGCTTTGGCGACACGAAACCGGTCGCCGACAATTCGACGACCGAAGGCAAAGCCCAAAACCGTCGTTTCACCGTGATCAATGCCGCACTACGTGGCCGTGCCATCGGCGGCATGCCACTTGACGGTGGCGGGCAAACCGCCGGTGCCGTCTGTAAATAATTTGTGGTTGCGGCCCCTATTCGGGAATTTTCGCAGATAGAATGGCCGAATGGCCATTACTCCATTTCGCTTTACATTACTTCCACTGTTATTCGCAGGCTCAGCCGCAACGTTGCTAGCCTGCGGTGACGAACCTTCGAACCAGTTTGCCGACGCGCCGCGGGTTGACGCCGCGATCGACGCGGCGAGGCCCGACGCGCCAACCAGTGGCGTCGTCGAAGTTACGATCGCCACGGATGCTGGCCCAGTGGCCGGCGCGACGGTGGTGTTTCAGAATGCTGACGATAGCGTGGTGGCAACCGCGACCACCGACGCCGCTGGCGTGGCATCGCAGTTGATGAATGTCGGCGGCAGCGTTACCGCCATTGTCGTCGACTCTGCTCGCCTGCCTACCGCGAGAGGGGGTATCAACACGCATACCTATACCGTGCTTGCCGTAAAGCCCGGCGATAAACTAAAAATTCACGCCAACGACAACGGTACCAACCCTGTGTCCAACGCGGTGTCAGTGCTTTTGCCAGTGAACTCATTTGGCAGCTATGAAGTGGTATCGAGCTGCGGCACGGAAATCAGCGGCGTAACCCCCGACAAGGGCGGCGCACTGACCATCTTCGTACCACCGAGTTGCACCCAGGCCACCTTGTTGGTCAAACGTGAAGCCACCTCGGGCACCGGCGGTACCGCAGCCGCTTCGATCTTTAAAGCCAACGTAACGCTCACCGCGGGATCCTTCGATCTTTCCGACCAAACCTTCACGGGCTTAGTCGTTCATAACATCACCGGTACCAACATGCCGGCGCTCGTCGGACTAAGCGGCTATGTCGCACCGGTGCTTACCGGGTTCCTCGGCAAAATAGCCGAATCCCAACCGACCATCATGCCACCAGGATTTCCAACGTTTGCCGGCACCTTTGAACGCGCGAATACCACCGCAACCAAACAAATCGTTGCAATGAACGTCCAAGGCGACGTTGGCATGCAACAATTCGTCGCGCTCGGTAACGTTGGCGACGTAACGATCGATGGCGCCACTGCATTGGCGCCGTGGATTACGGCTGCACAATTTACCCAAGCCAACAGCTCGTTTGCCTTCACCACCGCTGCGGCCGGTAATGCACCAATCAACGGTGCGTTCGTTGAGCTTGGCATCGGGCGCCAAACTGGATTCATCAATCGCCACGTGATCGGGCCATCCGCCGCAGCCTTGCGCTTGCCAATTTTGCCGACCGCCCAAGCTGAATTCAATGTCCTGGGCGCTGACTCGACGTTCATCGGTGTCGCCGGCATTATCTCTTCGCCAGGTGGCTACGATGTACTGCGCCCAGCGTTTTTTAACCTCAGTGGCCCCGAAGCATTCTTCATTCTAGCGCCAAATGTTAACGGCCAATTGTGCGCGTCGATTTTCTTCGGTAACGGCTAATTGGTCACTGATTAACGGATCGTGCCGCCCGGTGGCAAACCGCTGGGCACCGTCACAGGGACGGACCGATCATAGTCACCGTCGCTAATTGCCGTAAAAAATGCTTTGAGGTCGTCGCGCGCGCCGACCGCAATCGGCATGGGCGGATCGATTCCTGCAAGCTCAGGATCTGCCGCTTGGTCGATATGCATATAGAAATTAAAAACGTCGTCGATAGTTGGCAACGAACCATCTTGAAAATACGGCGCCGTGCGCATCACGTTGCGCAACGAAACGGTGCGTATCACGCCGCCAGGCATCCCGGTGCCGCTGTGCCCGCCGTGCAGGCCATGATCCGCTTGCATGGTGTGCAACTGAAAATCCGAGAGCATTGGCCCGGCATGACAATGGGTACAACCGCGGGCGGTAAATTCCATCAAGCCGCGCTTTTGTGCCGAATTCATCGCAGCGTCTTCGCCGGCCATATAACGATCAAACGATGAATTACGCGCCACCAAGGTACGCTCGAACACCGCGATCGCTTGCGTGATATTTTTTTCAGTGATGGGCACGGCACCAAACGCGCGGTCAAACATGGCTCGATACTCAGCATTGGCTTCCAGCCGCGCCGCTACTTCGAAGCCAATCGCAGCGTCGGTAAACTGCGTGCCGCGCATTTCATCGATGTTGTGCATCGGTCCGCTGGCTTGGTTTTCAAGCCCATGTGCGCGATTGGCCCAAAACATGGGCGCATCCTCCGGGCTGGTTGGCACATCGCGGGCGTTGAGGCCGTTCCACGCGGTATCAAGAATCGTCATTGAGTTGAGCGTGGTCGCGTGAAGCACACCGACCGCCACCCGCAGGGGCCCAAGGCCAACACCGCCGACGCCAATGGACAAAGCTCGTCCATCTGCATACGCATAATCTGGATGGTGGCAGGTTGCACAAGCCACATCGCGATCGCCGGACAAAATGGGGTCCCAGAATAAAGCACGGCCCAGCACTACTTTTGCTTCGCTACCCGGGTTGTCGACTGGCGCAGGCACGGTGTCCGGCAGCGCTGCAACGGCGTGCACGCTGGCCGGGGTCCGTGGTTCGACACAGGCGCCTACGGTTGCAACTACGAAAAAGCATTGCAGTTGTGTGTTCATAAATTTAGGCCTATCGAGGCGTGACCAAAACCAGCCGTGCGCGGTGAGACTTGAAAGTACAATATTTGTTGGTAACCCAGTTCCACTTCGAGGCCATGGCCCAAACTGAGCCCCAAGCTAGCCGCAAGTTGGGTCCCGGCGCGGAGGGCCTGGTCATCGACCGAGCGTTCAGGCAGCACCAACTCTTGGCGTTGCAGCGCAGCGACGAGCCCGGTGCCAACATCAACATGAAACCGCGGCCCAAGATACATGCGCCACCACGCCCCAACGACGCCGACGTCAACACGCGCACCGTTGATGGCCAAACCGATCCACTGACCATCAACGATCAAACGATGGCGGCTGGGTTCGCAAAATGCCACCTCCATGCCACCACGCAAGCGCAGCCCCGCGCCGTACAGCGTATAGGTTCGAACCGGCATAGCGATACCGGCATCGAACAGCGGACGCGCCCGCACCGGTTCAGCATTGGCGCTGCCGCCCACCACCACCGCTGCCATCACTACCGTGCCGACTACCGATGTACGTAGCGCACCGTGACCGTGCCGAGATGCGTGAACCTTCATAGCAGCTCCTTGTTGTCGTGCACTAATTCAGCCCAATCAAGAACACTCGCCACGTCACATTTCACGACAGCGCATGTGAAACGTACGGACGAAGTTTGCCATCTTCCATTTCATACAACACGTCAAACACGTCAAGGGCACGATGATCGTGCGTGACAACCAACACCGCAGCGCCGCGATCGTGCGCCACTTTACGAAATAGTTCCATCACACTGCGACTGCGCACACTATCGAGCGCGGCGGTTGGCTCGTCGGCGAGAATGAGCGTTGGTTCGTTGGCGAGCGCACGCGCGATGGCTACGCGTTGCTGCTCACCGCCGCTGAGCATTTCAGGGTAGGAGCCTTCGCGGTTGGCGACGTCAAGATACGTCAACAACTCACGCGCCCGTCGCCGGCCTTCAGTTTTACCGCCGAACTCACAGGCGATTTCTACGTTTTCGCGTGCGGTCAAAAATGACGTCAGGTTAGCTTTTTGAAAAACGAACCCAAGATGCTGACGCCGCAACCTGGCAAGGTCGGCCAGTGGCACGCCATCTTTTACAACCGGGCGACCTTCAAACAGCACGGTGCCGGTATCGGCAGGCGAAACAAAACCCAACGCCTTTATCAAGGTAGATTTGCCCGAACCGCTGGGGCCCAACAACGCAGCAACCGTGCCATGCGGCAGGGTGAGCGTGACATCATCAAGGGCCACCACCGCGTTGGAGCCCGTGCCATAGGTTTTTCGCAAGCTCACGGCTTCGACGGCATTCGACATACTTAGCCCTCCAACGCTTGCGCAGGATCGATGCGCATCACGTGACGAAGCCCAACCAAACTCGCCAACGTGACCACAACAAATGTGGCGATGGGCGCAATCGTCAAAATCGCGTCAGTCATCACCACTCGACGAGGAAACACCGGAAATAACAAGGCACCCAATACATATGCAACCGCGTAGCCGATGGCGCCCAGCAACCAAGCTTGCTGCAATATGAGCCCCAGCAACCGCAACTTGGGTGCGCCCATGAGTTTGAGGACCGCCAAGTCATGAGTTTTTTCGAGGGTCAAGTTGTACATCACCATCATCACGATGACCGCTGCCGTCAGCGTCAGAATAATGGTGAACAAGCCGATCTGCATCCGCGCACGTTGCACCACACCGCCGAGCAATAACACTTCTTCCTCGGGCTGGGTGTAGACTGTCACGTCGCCCCACTGGCGCAACGTCGCTAATACCGAGGCCAGGTGCAGTGGCTCAACTTCAACCAGCACCGCGGCAATCGGCGGTGATGTCAACGCCGGTGCGCGCCAGCGCGGATCTTGCACCAATTCTTCGAGCGCCGGTTGGCTCCGACCTAAATCGGTTCGTTGCAACCGGCCGACAACGCGCTGGCGTTCGAGCACGGTGACTTCCGGCGCTTGATCATACGCGATCAACGCGGCATCGGTCATCGTCATAAAAGCCACCGAGTCACCGCCCGACGTCAACGCATTTTTGGTCAGCCCAACCACCACATACGGTTCGCCTGCAAACGTCAACTTCTCTCCAATCGCCAGGCCCAACGAAGCGTCTACGATCATTTCGCCGTGCGGTTGTTGCAACCGCCGACCACGAATCAACGGCAGCGAGCGGCCAGGATCATCGGGCCAACCTAAACCTACCAGCGCAATGCGCATGACTGCGCCGTGATGATCGCGTTGAATGAGCTGGTACGAATACGGCCGTGCGCTGGCGACGCCAGGCACTGCGGCCACCCGCGCTTCAACACTAGGATCGAGCCGCGAGGCTTCGGCAAAGGGGCCACGCGTATCACGCTGGACCACCCATATATCCGCCTTCATTGCGCGCGTCAAAATCGTGGCGTCGTCGACCATCCCGGCGTAAATGCCTTGCATTGCGATGACCACGGTCAACAGCAAACCCAGCCCGGCAGCCGTGCCGACAAACCGCGCGACATGACGACGCACATCACGTAAAGCCAAATTCATAACGCTTGCCATTTCCGACCAACCGGCAATGTCGAGGTGGGGCTAGCCGCACTCAGCACGGCGTCGCCTGCCGCCAAGCCGGACAGGACTTCAACATACGTCGCACCTGCAAGCCCCAGCGTTGGCCGAACCATGGCAATGCGACCGCCGCGGTCAACGTAGACAAACGGCCCAGTGGCATCGAGATGCAACATCTTGACCGGCAACCGTACCGCCTGGTCGCGTCGGCCAAGTTCGATTCGCACATCGGCGCGCTGGCCAATCGCAATGCGCCGATCCAACGTTGCAGGAGTTACTTCCACCTGCAATTCGTGGGTTTGCCGATCTGACTCCCACGCAATTTTTGAAACCTTAGCGGCAATCGGCGTCGGCGATCCGGGGAAATAGATCAAAGCCGGTTGATCAATTTTAAGTTGCGCGAGGATGGTTTCGTCCATCGCTGCATTTACATACACGCGATTGGTATCAACGATGCGCAGCACCGTAGTGCCAATACTCACGGTGTCGCCTGGTTCACGAAACCGGCGGGTCACCAACCCATCGAACGGCGCCAACAATGTCGTTCGCACCATTGCTGCTCGACGCTGTTCGGCCCCACCGCTAGCAACCGCGATGCCACGCGTTGCTTCGGAGCGTTGTGCCAGTACCCGATCAAGATCGGCATTGGCAAGGCGCACACGATCGTTGGCTTCGTCGAGCAATTGACTTGCCAGCGCGCCGGAATCAAACAGCGTTTGGTTTCGGGCGGCCTCGCGCACGGCCGCCGCCTGGGCGGTGCGCGCCCGTTCTTCGTCGGCAGCTATGCGCAGCAACGCCGAGCGCGCCGCTGCGACGGAGGATTGCGCAGAACTAAGATCGGCCTGCGCTTGGGTGGTTTCGAGTTGGGCCAACTCTTGGCCAAGCGTTACTCGCACGCCTTCATCGACCATCACATTGCTCAGCCGGCCGACCAGGTCAAAGCCTACGGCAACCTCACGCTGACTCTCCACCGTGCCGCGGCCCAACGATTCTTGGACAACTGGCCCTTGATCAAGGCGGACCACCTGGACCCGGGCTGGCTTCCACAGTTTGATCCACGCAACCAACAACACGAGGGCAACCGGCACTACGATCCAAAGCAGTCGGCGGACCACATTGCCAACGCTGCGCAGTGAAAATGCACTCATAGCACCACCGAACCTTTGCCCCAATGGCGCAGCGCCACGACACCGCTAAGCACTACCGACGCGATCATCGACGCGGCACCGAGTAAAACAAATACCGGCGACAGGCCCAAATACACTTCGCCGAGAATGCCGATTGGCATCAGCAGGCCGACGAGCCCCAACACCGCAACGCTGTTGCGCGCGCGATCGGAAGCAGTATGTAGCCTAACCAAGATGAAGCCCAATACAATATTGAGCATTGCAAACAAATCGCCGTGTACATGGGCGAGGCGAACTTCAAAATGCTTGCCGACCGAATAGCTGTTCACCCACGCGGCTTTGTCGGGGGCAAAATCACGCAAATAGATCAACAAAAAGCCGTACGCCATGAACCCAGCCATGGTTAACAACCCAATGCCAATATTATAGCGACCATTCTTCATTAGTTTTGCGCCTGTTCTTGACCCGCGTGCTGAACCAGCAACACCAAGTCGGTATTCGCGTCCGGCGTCACGTCATGCTGCACGCCGGGCGCTAGCAACACTGCGTGGGTGGCATCGATACGGAAAGTTTCCGGTCCTGCCGTTACCGTGCCTGCGCCCTGCAACGCCACAATCGTTACGTGACGTCGTGAGTTATGCGGCGGCAACACCGTGCCGCGGCGCAAGATAATTGTGGCGACCTTGAGTTCAGGCAGTTCGACCAGCATTTTTACTTCACGCGGTGTACCCGCGCCGACTTTGCCCGGCAGTTCAAAAACCCGCGAGACCACCGCAGCCGGAGCGGGCGCTTGGTCGGGAGTTACCGTCGCTGCCGCCGGCGTAGTTGCAGCTGGCTCTGGCGTGGTTGCCGCTGCAGCTGGCGGAGTCACCGTTGTATGCGGCATGGCCCGCGGTGAGCTGGCGCATCCGGTTGCTAGCAGGCCACACATCGAGATCAAAAATGGAACTGAATTTTTCATAGTGATTTCTTTTTCGGTTTAGCTGATTTTGCAGAAACAGGTTGAATGGCTGGCGGTTCGAGTAATGTAATGATGCCGGCTCGCACGCTCTGTAACGTGGCCGCGCGGTTCGCAGTAGATAACGCCAACATCTGCATCGTGCCCATCAAAATGATTCCGAGGGTGACCGCATCGATATCGCGACGGAATTCGCCAGTCGCTTGACCCTCGCGAATGCATCCAAGCACGAAGCCTCTTGTTTGCTCGACGTAGGATGCCAACATCGTCACTGCTCGAGGTGGCAACGCGAGGGTGAACTGATCCGACACCATCAAGCGCAAGATGCCGACGCGCTTACCAACCGCTTCGCTGCGTGCGGCAATAAACTGCACCAAGCGTTCGCGTGCAGGCAGCGTCGGCGCAGGCAAGGTTTCCGCCAGCATCGGCGCCACACTTGCCACAACCGCAACGAGCAGATCTTCAAGCGTTGCGAAGTGCCGGAATATCGCGCCCGTGCTCAACCCGACATGCGCAGCCAGACTACGCGTACTCAACGCGGCAATTCCGTGGGTCGCGATTAGATGCAGTGCGGCATCCGTTAGCTCCACTTGTCGCATGGCCGAACTTCGGCGCGTTGTCTTCATTGTTAATGAGTAACCGCTTACTTACAAATTGTCAAGACGATGCTTGACTGTTAGTAAGCACTCACTTACTTTGTTTCGTATGAGAGAAGTCCCGCCCCTACCACCCGTGCTGCCCATGAACGCTGCGCATGCCGCCAAGGTTGGCCGGCCACGTCGACCAGCCACAAAACCGAATTTTATTGGCCGCGCGATTTGGGTGGTAGGGATACTGGGGTGCCTATCCTCGTCGGCTCGCGCCCAGGAACTTGCCCCAGAGTTGCTTACGCTGGAACAGTGTATCGCGCTTGCGCACGCGCACAACCCGGGCCTCACCCTCGAACAAGCGCGGTTATATGAAACCGAAGCCGAGTATCAAGTCGCTCGCGCTGGCCTGCTGCCGAAAGTCTCGATGAGCGCGTACTACAATCAACTAGATCCAGATCGGTTGAGTCCGGTCGGGGTAGGACTCCCAGGCGTTACGTTATTCACGGGTGAAGCGTTCGCAAACCTGCGGGTTCGGCAACTGGTATTTGACGGTTCGACGCGACAAACCCGAACTGCAACCAAATTGGGCGTCGATGCACAGCGGGCCGGCGTGGCCACTGCGCAAAACGAAACTGCGTATGCCGTTGCCTTGGCGTACACCAGGTTGGTCGCCGCAAGTAGTTTAGTGAAGGTTGCCGACGAAGGGCTCAAGCGGCAAGCGGCGTTTACCACGTTGACCGAAGGGTTTTTTCGGGTCGGTAAAATCCCGCGACTCGATCTGCTCAAAGCGCAATC
>JAGPDK010000482.1 GCA_018057605.1 Kofleriaceae bacterium
ACGCTCGGTGACTCGGCGAACACTCGACAACGGCATGGTGAAATTTGAAGTTGTACTGCCCAGCGACGAAGCGGCGATCGTTTGGACTGCGCTCAATGCTGCAGTGGACGCATCGAACGCGGAACCGACTCGCGCAGCCCAGACTCCCAAGGGACCGTTGCCAGCAGAACCGCCAACTGCAAATGCGCCAACGTTTGCCGACCGTGGCAAGCAGCGCGCCGATGCGTTCATGGACATTATCCAGGATCGCGTGCGTGGTGCCCGCCCCCAGCGCACGCCGGTCGAAATCATCATCACGGTGCCCCACGCCGGCTTGCACGGTTCAGCAGAACCGGCGAATCTAGCCATGATGGCCGACGGCGAAATTATCGCGGCAGCCACTGCGCGACGCTTTTGCTGCGATGCCGGCGTCGTGGTTGCCCACGTCGACGCGCAAGACGTGCCGCTGTCTGTCAGCCGCAAAACCCGGACGATTCCAGCCGCAATCAAGCGGGCCTTACTGCTGCGCGACCGCACCTGCCGTTTCCCGGGTTGCACCCATAGCCGCTACGTCGACGGCCATCATATCGAGCACTGGGCCAACGGTGGCAAAACTGCGTTGTCTAACCTCATGCTGTTATGCAGTGCCCACCATACATTGCTGCACGAAGGTGGCTGCCGGGTCGAAGCCAATGCCCATGGCTGGAATTTTTTCGATCATCGCAACCGGATCATCGACGCACAACCAGCCCGCCCAACATCAAGCGACGTTGGCGCGCGCCGAGGCCTCGCGGCGTTACACGATGCCCATGCGGCGCTCGCCATCACGGCCAACACCAACGCATCAAGATGGACTGGCAGCGCGATCGACTATGCGAGGTGCATCGACTATTTGGTCTGATGCGCGGCGGCCGAGCAAGCGGTCAACACCAGGGACTCAGGCGTTGCTAAACCTACGGAATGATCGAGAGAACTGTGGCGAATGATCAGGCGGGCAAGCTCCCTTGTCCAATCGAGCCTACGGCCCAAGGCCCGGATTGTCGTGACAATTGTAACGGGCGAGTGGCATCCAGGCCGGTGCCAAGGCAACATTGTCAACAATGGCGCAGCTTGGCCTGTTTGGCGAACAACTTCTCGACGGTGCCGGCCATGACAAGGTCCGACCAGCGCAAGTTTCGTCCGAACTCCGGACGATCGCTAGTCAACTACCGACCAGCTGGCGGTTTGGCACGTCATCGTGGTCGTTCCCGGGCTGGCGCGGCAGTGTGTGGGGCGACAACGACGACCGCAGCAAAAAATCCGCACGCGCAGTGCCACCCGAGGCAACCACCGAGGCCGCGCGCGAAGCTGCCACAGCCAGCCGCGGTCGGTACAGCGAACAAGTGCTGGCCCAAAAAGGCTTGGCCGCTTACGCCGCGCATCCGTTGCTACGCACCGTCGGCGTCGATCGCACGCACTATGCACCAGTCACCGCCGAGGTTTTGGCGGCCTACGCGCGCTGCGTGCCCGATGACTTTCGATTTTTAGTCAAAGCCCACGAAGCGTGTACGTTGGCGCGGTTTCCAACTCATCCCCGCTATGGCGCGCTGCGTGGCGCTGCGTCACCCCACTTTCTCGATCCAAGCTACGCCCGGGACCTCGTGGTAGCGCCATTCGTCGACGGGCTTGGCGACAAAGGCGGAACGCTGCTTTTTCAATTTGCAGCGCAACCCATGGACCAGCTCGGGGGATCCCCGCGAAAATTTGCCGAACAATTGTATCGATTTTTGCGTGACCTGCCACCCTTGCCGAGTCAACCAGCTTCCGCGTCCTCGTCGGCCGAAACCGACACCGCGACTGCGGGCCCGCGCTACGCCGTCGAAGTTCGCAACGCCAAACTGCTCACCGCCGATTACGCGGCGGCTTTGCGCAGCGTTGGAGCCGTGCATTGTTACAACTTGCTGCCCGGCATGCCATCACCTTCGGCGCAGCGCCGCATCGTTGGGGACCAACCGCTGGTCGTGGCACGCTGGATGCTCGCGCCGCACCACACCTATGCAACGGCGCGTGCAGCGTACGGGGATTTTAATGCTGTCGTCGAACGCGACACCACCGCGCGCCGCGAAATCGCCGAGCTGCTGCATCATGCTTTGGCCCGACACCACGATGCGTTGGTCATCGTCAACAACAAGGCCGAAGGGTCGTCCCCGGGTTCCATTTTTGAGCTGGCAGCGCAATTGCGCGATCAACTACTAGACCAGCCACCGTTTTAACATCACACGCGTCGCCTAGCCGACAGCACGACGCGGTGTGCCTAACGCGGCGCGGCAAGTCGCTGCCGCCGTTCTCTAGGTGACAACACACGGCAAACTGCGGTAATTGGGATAGATGAAATTATCGACCTTATACGCTGCCAACTTGCTCGCCGCCGCTACGCTGGCCGGCTGTGGCAGCGACGCTAAAAGCACCGTTGATGCTAGCCAAACCGTCGACGCGGCGATCAGTATTGATGCCAAGCCAATCACCATCGACTCCCCCCCGGCGGTTGCCTGCACCGTGCCATCGACGGTGCCAGCCATGATTACGATCAGCGGCGCCGGCCGACAAGTTAACGGCTTTAGTATCGGCAATTCGGCCGGCGTCTTGGTGGAAGCGTTCCGTGACAACGCCACCACGCCAGAAGCTACCACCACGACCGCCACGGACGGCAAATACTCGATTACGTTCACCACCAACGGCGTTGCCGTCAACGGCACACTCCGTGGCACAAAAGCGACCTTCCTCGATTCGTACCTGTACCCAGGCAACGCAATTTACGCTGATATCGGAAGCGCACCGGTGTTGATGCTCAAACAAGCCGACATCGATTTAATCTCCCAACTTGCGGGCGCTTCGCCGTTGGCCAAAGGCACCAACTTTGTTGGCGTTGCCGTCATGGACTGTGCTGGCAATGGCTTGGCAGGTGCCACGATCACCACCACGCCGGCGGTTAAGATTCGTTACAATGGCGCCAACGGCTTACCAAGCAGCGCGGGCACTGCGACCAGCGCCGATGGTGTAGCGTTCTTGTTTGACGTGCCAGCAGGCGACATCGCGATTACGGCCACGGTCAACGGCCTGGCCTATCCGGCGCGAACGGTGAAGGTCATCGCCAACACTACGGCTGCGACCATCCTCACGCCGTAACCCCCGGCGAACCTCGGCAAAGTTTGTTGCAGCACTGTTGTGCTACCGGCGAGTGTGTTAGCTCCAGTAGGTGAGCGAACTTGCCCCTGCTGCTGCTGCGCCGACCACGGTGTTTTTCACCAGTGGCCCTGCGGCTGGGCACGCGGTGCTCGTCGGTGGCGTCACCGCGCTAGAGCGCCGAATCCGTGAGTTTGCCAAACGCGGCTGCACCCGTGCAGTGGTAGCAACCGCACCACTGGCATTTCCACGGCCATTGCCAATTCCGGTTGAATTCGTTGCAACCGATGCCGCTGCACCAGCAGGCGCTTTGGTGGAGCGCGCCGATTTCATTGCTGGTATCGAAATCGTCGACGATGCGACCCGCCGAAGCGCAGAATGGAAGCTGATTCGCGGCACCAACAAATCATTCGAAGGCCCAGTTGATGCGCTGATCAACTGGCGCTTTTCAATGCGCATCACGCGGTTCTTGTCGCATCGGTCACTTGCGGTCACCCCTAACCACGTCACCACCTGTGCAATTTTGTTGGGCCTGTGTGCAGCCTATGTCGCAGCCTTTGGCAGCACCTGGATGGTACGCCACGGCTATAGCGTTGGCCTAGCCAAGTACCTGCCGTTCGCACTCGCTGGCTTGATGCTCGAAATCAATTCCATCTTGGATTCGGTCGATGGTGAATTGGCGCGGCTGCGCTTTCAATATTCCAAACTTGGCCAATGGATGGACAACCTTTCCGACGACATCGTCGATAACGTCTTCATCATTGCCACCGGCTACGGCTTGTCACGTTGGGGCAGCACGTGGTGGCTCTATGCCGCGTACATCGCCGCTGGTACCCGCGTACTGGTCTCGCTCATCACCTACTTTGATGTGTACCGTCGCACCGGCACCGGCGACGTTTTTGCATTTCGCTGGTGGTTTGAATCCGACAAACAAACTGCCGACGACGTTTACGATCCAACTTCACCCATCACCTGGATTCGCTCGTTCGGCCGGCGCGATACCTTCGTCTTCGTCTGGATGGTCGTTGGCATCGCGTCATTGCCGCAATGGGTTATTGGCCACGGCCTGATCATCGCGGCGGTGCAAGTTGGCCTCCTGCTCGGCCATTTTACGCTTGGACGAAAAACCCGCGCGTAAGCGAGTCGTCCTAGCGTCCGACCTTCGGACCTCGCCGCACCACACCTCGGATCCAAGACTACGGCCACGAACACCTCCGCTCAGCCCAATTTCGCACTCATCATTGAGGTATTGTCGCTGTGCCGCACGCAACTTGCAACATGGGAG
>JAGPDK010000483.1 GCA_018057605.1 Kofleriaceae bacterium
ACGGAAGGCAGGCCCTGGCTAATCTGCTGCCGCTGCGCGTCGCACTGGGCGTATTTTTGTTTTTTGTCGGGGCGATCAATCTGCTCCGCAATTTGGAACACTTATCCTCCAACATGAGTTCGCGGCCGCTCGTTAGCCTCATGCTTTACGGCAGCATTGCCATCGCAATCTTGATGGGTGGTTTTTTCGCGGTCTCGATGCTGGCGCGCTGGGTACCTGCCAACTCGCCAGCGGAACAAAAAGTCAACGAGTGGACGGAAAAGCTCACGCCGGCGCAGGCCATGTTGGGCTTTGTGGCGTTGGGCTTGGCTGGCCTGCTGTTATTGCAGCGCACGGGTACGTGGACGCTCAATACCTGATCGATTTTGCCGTCCATGTGCGTAACCTGCGGCAGGTTGCTGGCCGGCGCCGTGTCGTCGGCAACGCGACCGGGCGAGGTCGCTGTCAAACCTACAACGGTGTGATTTCGAGATCATCAAACCACGTGTCGGTTTCCCAGTTGTCGAAGCCCAAGTATTCGTGGCCCGTATCTTCGAGCGGCCGCGGGTCTTCGTAGCGTAAAAATGGCGAGGCCATGTCATCGACAAACCAGGTGATGACTTTGCCGACTCGTTCAATGCGCCAGTGGTATTTGCGATTCGCCAACACCTTGGGCAGCGGTCGTTCGACCACGTCTTTGCCGTGTTCGTTGAGGCGGGCAATCATCGATTTCGAATTGTACCAGCCACCAAAGACGAACACGTACCCGCTCGAAATGTAGCCGCCGCCGTCGGGATCAAACGACGAACCGTCACCGAAGACTTCGATTTTGATATCGCCGCGGTCTTCGGTAGACCACACCGTCACATCGATCCGCACGTTGCGTGGCAGTTTTTTACGCAGCCACAACGGTTTGTTATGCGCGCCATGAGCCGAGAGCGCACCGTTTTTTAGTTGATACCCCGTGCTTGGCTCAAGCGAGCCGGTGCCGATGAAATAGTTGCGGCCGATTTCATCGCGTGAAAAGTTGTCGCTCCACCGTGCGGTGATGGGCGGAGGGTCTTTGACTTTGCATGCGAAGAGCCCAGCTCCCAGGCCTGTTGCCAGGGCTACCAACGCGGTGGCGTGTAATCGTTGCATCGCCCCGCATAGTGCCTACTTCTGTTGTCAGGGGCAAACTGCAGCGTTGCCGGTCACCGTGGGGCGCACTGCCGATGATGGAAGATCTCGGGATCATTTTGAAAACTGCATAAGGGATTCGATCGCTTAGCGGAATTGTCCGGCGCCCACGGCAATCGCTTGCATCGCGCAACTGTCAGGGGCGGCACCTACGCTGTGGCTGTGTCTGGCAATCTTTCCCTTTTCGACTGGCCAACCCCTCACAACGCCGAGCTTGCGCCAGCACCGTCCCCCGCGTTGCTTGCGGCTGGGGGGCCAGCGCTGGCACCGTCCGACATCATCGCCACGGCTACTGCTGGCGCGGGTGGCGCGGGTGCTGGTGACCTTCAGGCCGCACCAGTTCAACCATCGACCCCGCCATCGACCCAGCCGGCGACCCAGCCGGCGACCCAGCCGGCAACCCAGCCGGCGAGCCAGCCGGCGAGCCAGCCGGCGACCCAGCCGGCGCTGCACAACATCGTCGTGTTTGACGTGGAAACCACCGGCACTGATCGCACGTGTGATCAAGTTATTGAATTGTGCGCCCAGTTTGGCCTCGCCGATGACGCGCCTAGCCGTACCTGGCGCTTCAAGCCTTCCGTGGCGATTTCCCCTGGCGCGCAAGCGGTGCATGGCATCACGGCCGAAGCCCTCGCTGACTGTCCAGCGTTTGGTGACTGCATCGACGAAATCACCACCGTCTTTGCCAACGCAAACGTGTTCGTTGGCTACAATTTGGCATTTGATATCGATATGCTTGCGGCCGAGTTTACGAGGCTGGGGCGCACGCCGGTGGATTTCTCAGAAAAAACCATCGTGGATCCATTTCGGCTTTGGCAACAATGCGAACCACGCAGCTTGCAACACGCTCATCAGCGCTTTGTCGGCAGTCGCTTCGAAGCAGCGCACAGCGCCTCGGCCGACGTGGCGGCGACGAGTCGCGTGCTTGGTGGTATGTTGAAGGCGTTTGGCTTGGATGGTCAAGACTGGTCGGCCATTGCCAGCGTTTGCGACCCGAGCCGCGCCAGTTGGGTCGGTCCGTCACGGCATCTACGTTGGGAAAACGGGGTGATCGTGATGGGCTTTGGCAAGCACACCGGTGCCGTGCTCCACGTGATGGCGCGTGGTCCCGAAAAAAGTTTTCTGCGTTGGGTGATTGGCCGCGACTTTCCAGCCCATGTTATCGAGTTGTGTCAGGCCGCCCTTGATCGCGATGCGGAAGATTTTCTGCGTTGGGCGCAAACTCGTTTCGGCCAACCCGCACCGACGGCGCAACCGGCATTTACCAAGTAGCGAAATTGGGCAGCGAACACGCCTCGGCCGACAACACGTCGCTGGCATGGATGGCACAACGCTGCGAGCGCGACGTTTCGCACGCTGCGCTTGATGAGGGCACATTTAATAGCCTTTTCAAGATTACAGGAGTCGCGACTCCGTGCCGCATGCGACTACTGGCCGAGCGTGTATAGTGACCTTCGATGACTGTTGCTTGGTTGCGCCTGCCGCAGAATTTGGCCCGTATCAAAACCGCTGGGCTGCGTCCGGTTGATATTGCGTCGCTGGCAACGTTTCGGATCATTTTTGGCTTGGTGATGTTCGGCGGCACGTTGCGTTTTTTGAGCACCGGCTGGATTACGCCCCTGTACGGCGAACCGAGGTGGTTTTTTACCTATCCTGGTTTTGCGTGGGTGCATCCGTGGTCGGTCACCGGCATGTATATTCATTACAGCGTGCTCGCGGTACTCGCGCTTGCGATCGCCTTGGGTGCGTACACTCGGCTAGCGTGCGCGTTGTTCACCGTTGGTTTTGCGTATACGCAATTGATCGACGTCACCAACTATCTCAATCATCATTATCTTGTGGTGCTGTTGGGCGGCCTGTTAACTTTTTTGCCGAGCAACCATTACTGGTCGGTAGACGTTTGGCGGCGGCCAACGCTACGGCGCATGACGGTGCCAGCTTGGATGGTTTGGCTGGTACGTTTTCAAGTTGGGCTGGTGTATGTGTTCGCCGGTTTGGCCAAAGCCAAAATGGATTGGTTGGGGCACGCGCAACCGCTTAATATTTGGTTGTCGGCGCGCACTCACATTCCGGTGATTGGTGAGTTGCTCGACGAGCCGGTCGCGGCACGTTTCATGAGTTGGGCCGGTTTTTTGTTTGATACAACCATCGTGATGTGGCTGTCATGGCGCCGCACGCGGTTGCCGGCGTACCTAACGCTGTTGCTGTTTCACGGCGCAACCGGCTACTTGTTCAACATAGGAATGTTTCCAATTATTATGAGTAGCGCTGCGCTGATCTTTTTTCCGTACTCGTGGCCACGCTGGCCGAGCCGCGGCGCCACGCTAGCTACGCCGACCGTCGCTGTCGACGCTGTGCCGAGGGATGCATCGCTTGCGGAACCTGCGCGCCCACGGAGCACGCTGGCGCAACGGCTGCTGGTGGGCGTGATCGGTTGTTACATGGTTTTTCAAATTGCACTGCCGCTGCGGCACTTGGTCTACCCAGGCAATGTGCTGTGGAACGAAGATGGCATGCGCTTTGCGTGGCATGTGATGGTTCGTGAGAAGCACGGCGAAGTTATGTTTGTGGCGCGCTTTCGCGATGGCAAACAGTTGCGCGTGCCACCTGGCCATTATTTGACCAGCCGCCAAGAGCGCGAGATGGCTGGCCAACCAGATTTAATTTTGCAGTTGGCACGGCACATCGGCGCTGACTTGCATGCCAAGGGCTATCGAGGTTTTGTGTTGCATGCCGAAACTGCCATTTCGCTCAATGGTCGATCGCCTGCGACGATGATCGATCCCAACGTGGATCTACTTGAAATCACGGATGTTGGACCACGCTGGTGGGTCTTGCCGGAGCCTGTTGCCGCGCCCCCCATGTTGCGGCCGATGTGAACCGATCCGGCCGCGGCGCTGACAAAACTTGAATTAGAAGATGATAATCGTTTTCAATTATGTATAGTGCTGGGGTGCAAGCGTATTTTACTGCAGCAAAACCCTGGCCCCGCTTGCTGCTTGCACTGGCAACCGTCGCGAGCGGGTGTGGTGGCGCCACTAACGCCAAGCCTGATGCGTTTGATGGCGGTTTCAATCGCGCGGCCTTAGTTGAGCACTTGGTCAACAACCTACTTGTGCCGATTCAAGAAGCGTTTTTGGTGCGAGCGAACGAATTGCCCGGCGTCGTGCAAGCCTATTGCACTGCACTTGATACGGGCGCAGATGCCACTGTGCCACGTGCCGCAGCGCAAATCGCGTGGGCCAATGCCGTTGACGCGTGGCAACGC
>JAGPDK010000481.1 GCA_018057605.1 Kofleriaceae bacterium
GCGGCAGGCGCTGGCGTGAGCGGCAGCAATGGCATCACCGGCGGCGTCGGCAGCGCCGGCGGCATCGGCAGCCAAGGTTGTGAAGATTCCAGCTCGGTTTTTTGCAGCAATTGTTCACGGCCCGGGGCCGGTAGTGGCGGCGCGTCGGCGTGTGGCCGCACCGGCGGCAGCGGTGGCCAGCCTGGCAACGCTGGCGGCACCGGCGACAATGGCAGCGCTGGCACAGGTGGCACCGCTTTCGGTGCTGGTGGCGCCGGCAACGGCCAGCGTGGGGGGCTCGGCAACGGCGGCGTCGGTGCCGACGGCTTGGCCGGGACCAGCGGGCTCGCTGGAGTCGCTGGTGGCGAAGTCGGAATCTTCGACGGCCTAATCTATTTCCCAGCAAACGGTACCAACGGCACCAGCGGGACCGATGGCAACGGCGGTGGCGGTGGCGGCGGTGGCGGCGGTGGCACGGCCGATTGTGACTCGTATGGTTCGGCTGGTGGCGGCGGTGGCGGCGGCGGCTGCGGTGGCACGCCAGGTACCGGTGGCACCGGCGGCGGCGCAGCGTTTGCTGTGGTAGCGCTGGATTCGCAGGTGATCATCAAAGCGTCAACGATTACCGGTGGCGTTGGTGGCACGGGCGGCCGCGGCGGCAGTGCTGGTAGCGGCGGCAGCGGCGGTGGTGCCGGAGCTGGTGGTCCGTACGGTGGCGGCGGTGAACAAGATGACGGCGGTGATGGCGGCGCCGGTGGTGCCGGTGGCGCTGGTGGCGCTGGTGGTGCTGGCGGTGGTGGCGGTGGTGGCCCTGGTGTTGCGCTCGTGTGCTTGGGCACAACCACCGCAACGATTCCGCAAACCACCTTAAATCCGGGCACTGGTGGCGCCGGCGGCAGCGGGCCATTGCCAGGCATGTCCGGCGTATCGTCGCGAACGATCAACTGTAGTTTTTTCTAACCGGTGACTAGCTGCGCAACCTGGCCACCGCGCAGGCGCAGTGACTCGACGGTGTGATGCGCGATTCAGAACATTAGTGTGTGGCGCGTAATTCTTTGAGTACCACGGCCGCGCGTTCGGCTAGCGTGTCGCCGAGTAGCCGAAATTCTTTGAGTCGCCCTGACGACGTACGCCACAATAAGCCCAAGGTTCGGGTTGGCGCTGGGCGCGCGAACCTTTCAATAGTAATCGCGGACTTTTTACTGGGCACGAGTGATGGCACCGACATCTCGGGTAGCAGCGTTGAGCCAAGGTCGCCCGCAACCATTTGAATCAGCGTTGGTAAACTGGTCGCACGCACCGACATCGTCGGCGCGGCACCGCCAGCGCTGCAAACCGCTAATGCTTGGTCACGCAAGCAGTGGCCATCTTCGAGTAACAACATAGTTTCGGAGGTGAGATCTGCGGCATGAATCCGGACGCGGGCGGCAGGCCGGTGTTGCCGCGACGCCGCCAACACAAATTCTTCATCGCAAATAGCCTTCGCGGTAAAATCGCCGGCCACAGGCAACGCCAGCAGGGCAACATCAATTTCACCCGAGCCAAGCTGTTCGAGCAGGCGATGGGTTTGATCTTCGCGCAAGATCAGCATGAGGGAGGGGAAGCGTTGCCGCACTGTCGGTAGCAGCGCCGGCAGCCAGTACGGTGCAATCGTTGGAATTACGCCTACCCGCAACGGTCCGGTTAACGGTTCGCTGCCGGCCCGTGCGGTATCGGAAACCACATCGAGCGCCGCTAAGGCGATGCGTGCTGCGCCTACCACGTCACGGCCCACCGCAGTGATCAACACGCTGCGGCGATCGCGTTCGAATATTTGCGCTCGCAACAACTTCTCAGTGGTGGCAACGTGGGTGGATAACGCTGGTTGCGCAATGCCCAGCGTTGCCGCTGCGCGACGGAACGACAAGTGGTCAGCAACTGCAACCAAGCATTCGAGCTGGCGAACCGATAGGCGGTGGTCATTGCGCAAGGGCAGGGCGAGCGCGGTTTTATGGCTAGGAGGCATTGATACGTTTATCCTATCACAGCCATAAAATGTTGCGCATGGACGTATCAGCAACGAGTCGGCATAGTGAGGCCATCAACTGCCAAGTACGGCTGTGATCCACGAATCAACTGGAGGAGAACCTATGCTAACCGTCGGACAAGAATTTCCATCGTATGCGCTGACCGCTGTCGTGTCGCAAGAAGCCAATAAACAGTTTGTCGAGATTACCAATCAAGATTACGCCGGCAAATGGAAGGTGATTTTCTTTTGGCCTAAAGATTTTACCTTCGTGTGCCCAACTGAAATCGCGGCCTTTGGCAAATTGACCAAAGACTTCGCCGATCGCGATGCGCAGTTGCTAGGTGCCAGCATCGATAGCGAATATGTGCACTTGGCATGGCGCGGCTCACATCCGGATCTTAAAGACTTGCCGTTTCCGATGCTGTCGGACATCAAACGTGAGCTATCGGTGGCGCTGGGTGTACTAGATGCCAAAGCTGGCGTGCCACTACGGGCCACGTTCATCGTTGATCCCCAAGGCATCATTCGCTTCGCATCGGTCAACGATCTGTCGGTTGGGCGCAACCCGGCCGAGGTGATGCGTGTGCTCGACGCGTTGCAAACCGACGAGCTGTGCCCGTGCAACTGGAAACAAGGCGAAAAAACTCTGAGCGCATAGCCTGTCGCAGGAGTGCTGGCGTGGTTGAAAAGGAGCCCCTATGTCGTCGATCGAACACATCAAAACGCTGCTGCCTGATTTCGCGAAAGATCAACGTATCAACCTTGGCATCATCGCTCAATCCACGGAACTCACCCCAGCTCAAGCCTGGGGCAGCGCGCTAGCCAGTGCGGCGGCGTCGCGTCATGCTGGCTTGATACAGGCGATAGATGCCGAAGCCTCGGCGCATTTGGGCCCCGACGCTAAACAAGCGGCGTTGGCCGCGGCTTCGATTATGGGCATGAACAATGTTTATTATCGATTCATGCACTTCATGGAGAGCGTGGGTAGCTACGCTACGATGCCAGCGCGCTTGCGCATGCAAGTGATTGGCAAGCCTGGCGTCGCGCACCTCGACTTTGAATTGTGGTGTCTCGCGGTGAGTGCCATCAATGGCTGCGAGAGTTGCGTGCGGTCGCATGCCAATGTGGTGAATGAAAAAGGCGGCAGCGCTGGTGCGGTGCAAGACGCGGTGCGGATTGCGTCGGTGATTCACGCTACGGCGGTGTCGCTTGATGCGGCTGCCGCGCTGCGCTAGCTCCTTAGTTGAATGAACGAGAAATTCGCACCCCATGGGTCGTAGGCAAATCCTGCCCGGCCAAACGGTGTATCGAATGGCTCACCCATGACCTTGCCGCCTAGCGACTTGATTGTGGCGCATGCTGCGTCCGCATCGGCGACAGCAAAATATACGCTCCAGTACGATGGCACCGCGGCTGGCATGTGGCTCGGCATCGCCATGATGCCAGCGCACATTTGGTCGCCGGCCTTAATTGTGTAGTAGTCCATGCCTGGCATCGGCATTTTACCGACCGGGTTGCCAAGTACAGTTTGATAGAAGGTAACAGCCGTTGCCACGTCCCGGCTGAGCATCTCATGCCACGTCATGGCGCCTGGTTCGTTAATGAGCTTGGCACCGATGTGTTGGTTGGCTTGCCACAGGCCAAACACCGCGCCGGTAGGATCGGCTGCAATTGCCATGCGCCCTAAGGCGGCAACGTCCATGGCTGGTGATAACAACGTGCCTCCGCTGGCCGTAATCGCTGCGCAGCCAGCCGCGGTGTCTTTCGTGTCGAAGAAAACCGTCCATGCGGCAGGTGGATGCGTCGAATCCTTGGCCGGCATACTCGGCGTGAGCCCCGCAACCGGGACACCCCGCAGTAAGCAGTTGTGATAGTCGCCCAACTCAGGTCCATAATTTTCGAAGGTCCACCCAAACAGGTTGCCGTAAAAAAGCTTGGCGGCTTCGAGGTCCGGCACAGAAACGTGGCACCACGACGGCGTGCCAGCGAGATACGATTTGATTTCGGCCATAGTTGCTAGTCCTGGAAAAGTTGCGGCGAATCTAGCCGCCTCGGGACAGAGATGGCCATTCGAAATGAACGTTTTTCTTCAGGCGCGACGAGGTTGGTTGTTTTTGATGTCGCGCGACGCGTAAAGCCCCGCGCTTTTTGCCCGGCGTTGCCAGGTCCTTCGCGACCATGATCAGCTTCGCGCCGCCGTTTCGTAGCAATGCCAGTCACGTAAGAAAAGTTAGCCAAAATCCACAGTAATCGTGAGCCCTTACTCGGTGCTCGGACGACGGTACTCGAACGACGGCGGCGGAGCCTACCGACGACGCACCCGGGTGATGGTCATCGCAGCCACGCGACCAGCCGAGGCTCGTGCCGCGCATTGCGTGCGTGTGTGCATGGACGAAAACTGTTACCGCCAAGCGCACGTTGCGCAAGTTTCGAGCGCGA
>JAGPDK010000484.1 GCA_018057605.1 Kofleriaceae bacterium
GGGTAACGGTGACACTGAAAGTTGAGCCCAGCCCTGGCGCACTTTCCAGTTCAAGCTCGCCAGCCATCAGGTCGGCTAGGCGGCTGCAGATCGCTAGCGCTAGGCCAGTGCCTCCATACATCCGAGCGGTGTCGGCTCCGCCTTGGCTGTAACTCTGGAACAAGTTCTACTGCACTGCGCCTCGCCCGTGGCTTGAGCGCGCGCAAGGTAGCCAGCTAGCGCGCGGTCGGCTGGCTCAGGTAGCAGCATGTTGACGTTGCGACCGATGGCGTCAACTGCGAGATATCCAAACATGTGTTCCGCGGCCGGATTGATTGTTTCGATGATGCCGCGCTCGTCAAGGGTGATGATGCCATCGTCGACCGAGTTGAGAATCGCCTGCAACCGCGCGGCGACAACCGCTGTCGACGTTTCAGCTTGGTTGCGTTGTTCCATGTTGGCCATCTTCCCGCGGGAATCGTTTGTGGAGGACTATTGCTGACGCGCAAATCGTTGGTATCTCGAGCATTTTTTTGCGTTGCGACGTGGTGAACGTTGCATGAACCGGCCTACCGCGGCGCATGGTGAGCGTCACAGCAGGACTCGTGCCGCGAAGATCAAGAACGCTGATACTAGTGGCACACAAAGTGGAGAGAGTTTCGTACGATGCGGCAAGCTACGAACTGGGGCGGAGCAAGGTTGGGCTATGATCGCACCCGTACACCGTACGGTCGTGCTTGGCGAATGTTGAAATATTTAAACCGGTTGGCGACCAGGAGCCGTGTATGCCTAGCGAAGTAAATTTTCCGCCCCTCGATGCGCCGGCGATCGGCGCCGCGTCACCCAATCCACCGATTCTGGCGAGCGGACGCACGATTTTGGCCGCGGTGTTTCAACTTGTGACAGATAGTGTGCTGGTTTGGAACGCTACTGGCACGGTGGTTGAGTGCAGCCCGGCGGCCGAACGGTTATTGGGCTATGGTGCCGGCTCGCTCACTGGAGCGCGCGTTGACACAGTTCTGTACGACATCGTCGAGGGTAGGGCGCTCTTGCGGTGCAGTAACGGCGAGCAACTTGAATGTAGTATTGAACTGCTGCCTGCCTCGAATGGCGGCAGCGAATACATCATTGCAGTGCTGCGTCCGACCTTAGGCGTGCAATCGGGGCTGCATACCGTGCGTGGCCTTAGTCGGCAGGTAGTCGAACGCGTCGCCGATGTAGTCTTTCAGCTCGATAGCCAAGGGATGTGGGTGTTCGCCAACCAAGTATGGACAACGTTAACCGGGCGGACCGTGGCCGAAACGCTTCGCCATTCGGTCTACGCATCGGTCGATCCCGAAGATCATCCGTTGTTGCGTGAATGTATTGCCGGGTTGCTCGAAGGCACCCAAGCTGATGCACGGGTTTCGGTGCGGGTCTTGACCGCAACGCAAAATGTGAAATGGGTGGAACTTGCATTGCGCCGCGTGGTGGTGGCCGGCCGGGTCGAAGGCGTCGCGGGCACCATGGCCGATATCACCGACAAACGCGAAGCCGAAGCGGAGCTGCGCACGGTCGCCCAACGTGCGGCCACTGCGCTGTCGACCAAAGACATGTTTTTAGCCAACATGTCGCACGAGATTCGCACGCCCATGAACGCGGTGATCGCGCTCACCGGGTTGTTGCTTGAAACAACCTTAAGTGACGAGCAGCGTGACTTTATTGATACGATTCGCGCTAGCGGCGATGCGTTATTAACCCTGATCAATGAAATTCTTGATTTTTCAAAGGTCGAAAGCGATCATTTCGTCCTCGAAGAAACCGACTATGATGTTCGCGAAGTACTCGAAGGTGCAATGGAGTTGGTGGCAACATCACCCAAAGCGTCACAAATTGAACTGATGATGCGCATCGGCGCGTCGGTACCAGGCGTGGTGGTTGGAGATCCAACCCGGGTGCGGCAAATTTTAGTCAATCTCGCTGCCAACGCGATGAAGTTCACGGCGCGAGGTCATGTGATGGTGTCCGTCGATGTTCGTAGGCTTGATGGGCGAAGTTGGCTGCGTTTTGAGGTAATCGATACGGGCATCGGTATTCCACCGGAACGCGCGGATCGACTATTTAGACCATTTACCCAAGTTGATGCATCGACGACGCGGCAGTACGGTGGCACCGGGCTAGGTTTGGCAATTTGTCGGCAGTTAGTTTTGCGGATGGGCGGCAGCATTGACTTCACCAGCAAAGCAAACGAAGGCTCTGTGTTCTTTTTTGAAGTACCGCTGGTGGTTGCCGCTTCGGATGCGGTGGCTTCGGCGGTTACGCAACGGCAGGTGCTGACCGGCCACACCGTTAGGGTAGTGCATCCGTATGGGCCATCGAACGATCATGTTGGCCGCTTGCTGGCGCGGGCCGGCGCACGATTAGGTCCGCATGGTATCGAAGCGCAGATTGTTGATGAGTCTGCGCCCGATCTAGAAAGTCTGCTGTCGCGTGCGATGGTGCCGTCAGTGGTGATGGTAACCAAAGCACGGCGCGCAATCTGGCAGCCCGTGGTCGATCGTGCCAAGCAAGCGGGCAACAGTATTACTGTCATTTCGAAACCGGTGCGCGGCCCACAATTAATCAACGCGGTGTCGGCGTTGTTTGCCGATACGATTCGAATGGATGCCGCTGCCGAAATCAGCGGGGTAATTACGTTGCCCGTTGAAAAGATAGCGGTGCGCGTACTGGTCGCTGAAGACAACGTGGTGAATCAGAAAGTTGCGATCGCGTTGCTTGGCAAGTTTGGCTACAAACCCGACGTCGTGAGCAATGGCCTCGAAGCTCTGATGGCACTGGAACGCAAACAATACGATATCGTTTTCCTCGATGTGCAAATGCCCGAGATGGATGGCCTCGAAGCTGCGCGTTGCATCGTCACGACGTTCGAGCAAGCGCGACGCCCCGTCCTGATCGCGATGACGGCTAACGTGACGCCGTTGGATCGCGCGCAATGCTTCGCGGCAGGCTGCGAATTGTACGTTGCAAAGCCGGTCAAGGTCAGCGAACTTGAACTTGCGCTGACCGCGGCCCACCAACGGCTGGCTGGACGGAGGGCCGTGGTTTCGGCGCCAACTGTCGGAACGGCCGCGAACGATGCAACGGCGCTGACCGCGGGATCCGCGCCGACGTCGTGCCTGCGCGATTTGGTGACGGAAACCAGCCAAGCGCTGGTGGTGCAGATTGTTCAACATTTTGTTGATGACGCCGCGCCGCGGCTGCGCGACCTTGAGCGTGCCGCCGATACCGCCTTGATCGCCGATGCCGGCCGGGCCGCGCATGCGTTGCGTTCAGCCGCGCTCAACGTAGGGCTCAACGAGTTGGCGGCCGCGTGTCAAGACATCGAACGAACGGCGCGGCTTGGCGCGGATCCGCTGTTACGTGGGCGCGTGGCCAAAGTGCGCGAGCAGCTTGCAACCGATGTGACCATGCTCAAGTGCTACATCGCGGCCGTCGGAGCTGCAACCTGATAGCGCCGGCGCTTGAGCTGAACGACGTTGGTGTTGCCGGAACCGCTGTTGCAAGCTAATCACAAACGGCCAATGAATGCTCCGTATGAAACGCGCTGAGCCGGCATGCGCTTGGGGTACGCGACCCAGAGCTCCGCCTTTTCAGCCGTCGCCACCCGCGAAATAGCTCTGGCTTGCGAGTGCGCCATCGCGCCAATTCGCAATTACTCGTCGATTAGCGGCAGCGCCGCCAGCCTGCGTGCGACCCGCACGCGCTCGCGTGCCGTGCGCAAATCCCAGCCGACCCGCTAGGACACTAGCCGCGCGATCGTTGACATCGTCGAAGCCGTTGCAACGCGCGATATCGAGCACTGCTTTGACTCCCGGTCAAAGCAGTGCGGGTTAGCGTTGATGTAATACGGTCAGCGTGCGCATCGTGCCCGCGGTTACCCCAAATTGCTCGTGCGCCGCAATCTTCGCCAGTGTTTGCGCTGCCGTCGCGGTTTGGTCGATCAAGGCTCGATACGCCAACCACGCGGTGAGTGTTTCGTTCGCGGTTTCCCGCACTAGCTCAATGCGCAGTCGCGCTACGCCACGATTGACTAAGTCACCCACTAAGCGCGCTGCACTTTGGGCCTGCGCATTAAAAATGGTATTGCGACAACCAACATCGACCACCACCGGATGCACCATGTTGACGCGATCACGCAGTGCGACGAGTTGGGTCTCACACGGCCGGCCGCAAGTTTGGTAGTCAGCGCCCTTCGATAGTAAGTGAGCGTAGACACAGTGTTCGGTATGAAATGTTGGAATGTGGTGATGAATGGTCACGGCCATGCGCTCGGCCGGACTGGCATCGAGCAAGGCTTGCAACTGCACCGTATCGAGATCATGCGCGCACGTGACCGTGGCTAACCCCTGCGCAAGCACCCATCGGGCGGTGATTGAATTGGTGACATTCAGCGAAAAATCACCA
>JAGPDK010000485.1 GCA_018057605.1 Kofleriaceae bacterium
GGCGATCGCCACCAAGTAGCCGTTGCCCGCGGTGATCAGCGGTACGCCGGTGCTCAAGTTGGGTGCCAACTGCGCGGTGTAACCAGCCGGCACCACGACCGCGCCAAATTTCGACGTTAGCTCGACGTTGCCACTCATCACGGTCAGCTCGCCCACGCCCGCGCGATTGATCGCTACATCGTATTCACAACCCAAGTCGATCGCCGTTGCGGCAGCGGTTTCCACGACGAACAAGCGTGGCGGGGCCACCACCATGGCGTGCATGCGGCCATGGCGCAACGCCAAGCGATGTTCGCGAATGCTGGTGGTCACCAACGTGATTTCGCTACCTGGCGCAATCCGCGCTTTGCCGATATTCGCGATGGTCAGTTCCATTGAGGTGCGGCCAACGGTGATGGTTTCGCCGATCGGCATGTGACCTTGCATCGAGGCATGCGAGCCACATGACACATCGCTGCTTGATTCAAACGCAAAGCCCGAGGCTGCTTCGGTGCAAGGATTCTTTTTGCCGCCTTTCATCAGTAGCAGCAGCGCTGCAACACATAGCCCTGCGCTACAAATGCCAGCGGCCAGCAACACGGGCGATTGCCGACCGGTGCGCGACGGTGCGTTGCGTGCGTCTTGCGCCGAAATCGGTTGGTCACGACGTTCGCGCGCCAGCCGCATTTCGTCGAGCGGGGCGTGGTGGGCCAACGGTGCCAAGTTTTTTTGCATTGCAGCCATATCTGCGTCGGGCGTGCCCGTGCCGTCCCAGAGGAAATCGTCGTCGGTTTTACTCATACAGCCTCCGCACGTGGGGTTAGCGCAGCGCGCAGCATCTCCATGCCACGATGTAAATTGACGCGCACCGAACCAGGGGCTAAGCCCGTGCGTTCGGCGATTTCAGGTCCGGTCATATCTTCGAGTAAGCGCATGATCAGGGTTTCACGGTATGCGTCGGGTAGCGTCTGGAGGGCTTGTAGCACTCGATTGGCATCGGCGCTGGGGCTGCTGTTTTCCGCGACGGTAGTCGACGGGCTGACCGCTGCAACATTTTGGCGGTGGTCGAGCTGCCGCGCACGTTTACGCAGGTGGTCAATCGCGGTGTTGCGGGCGATGCTCATGAGCCAGCCGGGAAATGCTGCGGGTTCTTGCACGTCGGCGAGGCGGCGCAGCGCCGCAACGAAAACATCTTGGACCAGATCGGCAGCATCGGCATAACGCGCGTGGGCAAGCACCACAGCGTGCACCGCGCGGTGAAAGCGAGCATACAACTCGGTCGTTGCTGCGCGTTCCCCGCGTTGGGCTGCGCGAACCAAGTCGGCCAGATCCATGGCGGCAGTGTCGGGGTTGGCGCTGCGCGCTGCAAGGGTTGGCACCTGACAAAGACGTGCGCAGCGAGAACTCGTTAACCGTGAATCGTCGCGCCAGCAAATCGTCGCGGCCGCCAGGTGCCGTCTGGCGATTTTGCGCTACCTTGCCGGCATGCGAATCGACAAAGTATATACCCGCGGCGGCGATGCTGGCGAAACCTCGCTCATTGGCGGCGAGCGGGTGTCCAAAGCGTCACCTCGGCTGGAGTGTTACGGCACTGTCGACGAGCTCAATGCCTGCATGGGCTTGGTCCGGCTGGCGCTCGAAGCCTCAAAAGCGGGCCCGCATTTGTTGCCAATTATTCATCGCGTGCAAAATGAGTTGTTTAACTTAGGCGCGGTGTTGGCCACCGCCGATGCCGCAACCATGGCTAAATTGCCGCAAATTGAACAACGCCACGTTGACGCATTGGAGCGCGATATCGACGCCGTCAACGATGATTTACCAGCGCTCAAGTCCTTTGTGTTGCCGGGTGGCGGCTGGGCATCGGCGCACTTTCATCTCGCTCGCACCGTGGCGCGGCGAGCCGAACGGTTGGTGGTTGGCCTCGCCAACAATGTTGCCGCCGGCGAAGTGGTGAGTGAATTGGGCGTGCACTATCTCAACCGCTTATCGGATGCCCTGTTCGTA
Organism: Kofleriaceae bacterium; assembly: GCA_018057605.1. Taxonomy (GTDB): domain Bacteria; phylum Myxococcota_A; class Polyangia; order Haliangiales; family Haliangiaceae; genus JABFXX01. The sequence goes on from JAGPDK010000485.1 coordinate 1,984, forward strand.
TGGGGCCGTTGGGCTGCGCTGCAAGATGGCCAAGCCGAGCCGTTGTGGGAACCGAAGAATACCTAGTGACGGATGCCGATCACATAAGCGCAAGCGATCGAAACTCTTGAGCTTTTCAATTCAACCTATCGTGCCCACTCGGACTTGGACCACCGCGCTCGGACCACCGCGCTCGAACATCTCGCGGACCGGCGCGCTTTGTCGCCTCCGATCTCGCCCTGCAACTTGTCACCGCCGTGCGCTTGGCCGCTGGAGCGTGGCGCACCGTCGGTGATCTGGCCCGGCTGGGAGCGCGATAGTCTGCCGTTGCGTCGGCGCTTCTTCGCCAGCGCTCATGCGTCCGCATTTGAAGTCGAAGCGGTGCTCGACATCTCGCGCTGCAGCGGCGTCGATAGTGTCAACGATCGCGCGGCCAGTATCCTTGCAGGGCGGGTTGCGGCGATGCCCACGGCTTTGGTGCGCGGTCGGTAGGCTCGGTGTCCGTCGTTGGAGGTCCGCGTCCCGCGGTCCGAGTAAGAAACCAAGCGCACTGAGGGTTTCGTGCGATTGGGCTAACGTGACCGGCATGCTACTAGCCAATGTGCCGCTGTTCATCGGCATTTTGTCGCGCGGCAACACTGGCACCATCAGTTACCTGACGGTTTATACCGGCGCGTAGGTTGCATCACCCACCACGCCACCGCCGCAAACGGCAACATAAACAAATCCGTTGGGTCAGGCACTACATGCGCCGGTCGGCCAAATAACGAGAGGGCATGCGCGCACTGCGCTGCTGCGGCTGGAGAAATTTTGCACGCCACGAAAGGCACGACGATGGCGGCGATCGCCAAGGCGGCAGTGGTGTAATTCCGGCGCTGGCGTGCTGCGGGGCTGCCCAGCCAGTGCGCCAACGTGCCAAGCATTGCGGCAATGACCAGTGGCCCGAGCACCAAGCCGGCGGCATCGCTGAGTTTGCCGGTAAGCCAGCCGCCAGCGCCGGAGCCCAAGGCGCGAAAGCCGGCGCTGGGTTTGAGTACCCAATCGTTGAGGACCAGCAGGCCGAGCGAGATCAGGGCCATCGGGTGGGTCAACAAAGCCCCTGGAAATGGCGTGACCGAGCGGATGCCCGGCGCGGGGTCGGGCGGGGCTGCGGGTGGCCCGCTACGGTTCTGCGATTTAGCAAGCCGATCCGCTGCCAAATTAGGGCTCACACTCGGGGCCTTGACCCCTTCTGCCGGCGCGGACACTCGTATACTCTGCCGGGCGTGTCCGACGACGGCAAGCAAGAACAAGACAAGAGCGACAAGCAATCTGACAGCACCAAGCAGCTAGAGGCCGCCGAATCGGCAGCCAAAGAGCGGTTTGAACGTGCCATGAATGAATTGCGCGATGGCGCGTACCGGTTCGCAAACCGAGCACGCACGCAATCGGAATTGATCATCGAAGAGTTGATCGATCCCGAAGGCGAAACGGTTGAATCGTTGGCCGAGGTCGAAGGCGACACCGGTGCCGCGGCCCTGTCGCAATCGCTAGAACTCATCACCTTTGATACCTGGCTGTTCGGCCAAATCGGCGACCAAGAAGCGCTCGATCTTAAATCCGAAGAGCACTGGGAAATCTGGTTCTCGTTTGGCGCATGGATCGGCGAAACCATTCGGCGTCGTCATGGCGGGCACTGGTTGTTGATGGGCGACGACCCCCACACCTGGCGCTTAGGTTTTTCTAAGATCTTCCTCGAAATTGCACCGTTTGTCTTTGCTGAGCAACTGCTACGCATGGGCTCAGGTGCAACTCGTAAAATGGTTACCGAAGTTGAACGGCTGCGCACGCTGCATGTTGAGCAAGAAGAAGCCGACAACGGTAAATCGTTGGATCGCTTCTTAGCGCAACACTACATTCGCATGCACACCGTGCCGCTAGGCCAGTGGCTGGTGATGGACTTTGCCCGGCTTTCAAAACTGTGGAACGACGAGCCAGCCTCGGCGTTGATTGAAGCCGTCAAAGAGTCTGGGCCGCGCTTAGGGCCAAGCAACATGGCCGTGGTGCAGCAAGTGGTGCAAGCGCTGGGCGGTGCCAATCAAGCTGTGCCGGTCGCGCAACAAACTGCTGATCGCGGCTTGTTTGAAGCGATTGCGCAAATTATTTCGTTGGAGCGGGCCACTGCACCTGTGGCCATTGACATCCTCGAACGGGTGGTGATGCCAGCGCTGCACGTTGGCACGCCGGATACGTTTCCGCCGCTCGACGACGACGATTTTGTGAATTTGCGCAAAGGCATTGAGCTGTTCTCGTTCTTTTGCGAAGTTATTCCGCACAAGTTCCAAGCCGATGACGAAGGCTTTTTGGCTTCGATTCCGCACGAACATTTGTCGACCCCGTACGGCGACCGCAATCCACTCGAAGTTGGCAAAGGTGACTGGGTGGTCGTCAACGTGACCCACTTTGCACCGATG
>JAGPDK010000074.1 GCA_018057605.1 Kofleriaceae bacterium
ATCCAAATTCTTGAGCCGCATCTTGCGACGCTGGCTTCCACCAGCGGTGCCTTGGTCGCCGAAATGTTCGCGATGGCCAAAGCGTTGTATGAAAAATATCCGAATGACATTGAGATCACGGCTGCCGCCGGGTTTGCGGCGAGGTTTGAGCTTGGTACGCCTTGGTCGTTTGCATTTTTGGCAGCGCAACACAAGTTGCACGACACCGCGCCAGGTCTGCGGCTTGATCTGCAAACATCTAGCACGATGGCCATCGCGGCCCTCCTCGATCGAAATCCAAAACTGGTTGCAGCCTTGCTTGCCCGGCTAGCCACGCTGCAACAAACCGCGATTGAATTGGCGATGCGCAAAGAACTCAATGTCTTGCGTGATCTTGAGCTCGTGGTTCGCATTGCGATGTTGAAGTTGGCATCGTGGAACAACGACGACGTCGCTGCGTTGTGGCGGCTAGCCGCAGCGTATTATCAAGCGCGAGCAACCAGTGAACCTGATGCGAAGCATGTGCCGAGTTTGTGGAACAATGCCGCGGTTGCGGCTTGGGTTGCAGGTGACCAAGTCGGTGTGAGCACTGCGTGTGCGCAACTTAGTAACGTCGACAGCATTACCGCCAAGTACAATGTTGCCGTGATGAATAATGATCTAGCTGCGTTGCGTCGCATTGCTGCAACTATCCCGGCATCGGACAGCGATTGGGTAGTCGTTCGAGCAGCGGCGCGACGGGTTACCCAAGGCCCGCTGCCAGCAGCGCTAGCCGGCACCTCGCGCCCAGGCGCAACGGTGCATCGGCTTGATGGTGAGTTGGGCGTTGTGGGCGAGGAGGCTTTTGAAATGGGGTTGGGGTATAGCTCGCGGTATGGGATGAACGCGCCGCTGAGCTTGACGTTTGTGGGTTGGTTACTTATCGATGCGGCACCACGTAAATAATCTGTCACCATGGACGCTTGCGTCGCGCGCCAGCTCGGTTTAAGCATCCTCGCCGACTGGGCAGTTGCGCCAAGTCGCGGCGATGCTTTTATTAAACGCTATGGAAATTACCTTCTCAACGGACACCGACACTTCAGCGTCGCTCACTGCGTCGGCTGACCAGGCCGTGATTGCGCTGCGTGAGGCGATTTCGTTGCTGGCTGCCGACGGGCGCAACGCTGATTTCATCATGCAAGCTGCGCTGCAAGCGTGTATCGAGCAACTTCCCGAATTTCGCCAGCATCTCGAACAGCTTGAACATAGTCGCATGTTGGCGCGGCTCGATCATTTGCGTAAACGCGGCCTGCTCGCGCTGGCTTGAACCTTGGCTAGCGGTCGCGGGCTTGGCTTGAAGCCTGCGCTACACGGTGGAGTGTAGTGCGTTGCCGGGCAATGAAAACAGCGCAGGCTTGGGCAATGCTAGCGGGTGTTTTCTTTGAGGAAGGTGAGTTGGGTTTCTGGTGCGGGCGTACAACCATACTTCTCGATCAGCAGATTGTCGTAGGCGTCGGCGTTATTCAAAAAAGTGCCGATCATCGTCGACAGCTCGGCTTGGTCGTGGTGGGTGAACACGTCTGACATATGCACGGTTAAGTTCAGTCGAATGATGTTGTCGTCGAGATCAAACGCATACGGCGCGTGTTCGGCCGCTAACAAGAATCGAAACAATTCGCCGAGATTCTGTTTACCTGGCTGCGCCAACGTTGACGAAAAGCAAACGTGTTCAGAGCAACAGCACCAGATTTGAATGGGTGCACTGCCACGATAAAATGACCAATTTTGGGCGCCATGGCGGGCTAGCACCGGATCGACCTTGGCTTGGGTAAGTGCGGCTTCAACGAAGCTGACCACCGGATGTGCTTCGGGTGGATGAAAGTACGAAGGCAGGTCGTACTCTTCAAGGTCTGAGCCGCAGCTGCCACAGAAACGCTCCGGTGATTCGAGCAAGGCTTCACACGACGGGCAGGTGACGCCAAACGCTGCGGTTTGCTGGTCAAAATCGGCGACGAACGCTTGCACCGCCGAACCGGGAATTCCAAACCCAACCATATCGGCCGAGCTAAGTTTGCAGGTCGTGACGGCAACAATGTGTTTGTGTTGATCTAAAATTGGACCACCCGAGTTACCGGGGTTAATCGCAGCGTCGGTTTGCACAAAGTGCTGCCCGTCGAGCAATTGTTTGGGATTAGAGATTACACCTTCGGTAATCGACAGCGGCAAGCCAACTGGGAACCCGATAATATTGATAGATTGTTTGGCTTTGAGATTGTCGCTTGAGGCCAATGGTAAAATTTCTTGCGGTAAGCTCTGGTCGAGTTCGATGATTGCCAAGTCGCGTCGAGGATGAATCCGTCGCACGATGCCAACTATCCGGCTTTTGTCGCGTAGTTCAACCGCCACCGTGCGGTAGGGCGCGACGACGTGACAGTTGGTAACCAACGTGTTGGGCTTGATTAAAAATCCCGAGCCGGTGCCGCCGCCGGTGAAGACCTGAAAAACTCCGAGCTTTTCAATTTCGATGGAATCGGTCATTAGTTTGCTTCCTCACGGTCGTCGTCGCTGGCTTGGTCTTTGGCGTCCGAGCCATCGTCGAAAACCACCTGGGCTTTGGCTGGGTCAACGATCTCGACCTCGTCGGTATCTAGCGCTTCGTGTTCATTATCATCGTCGACGTATTTTTCGATCAGCGATTTGCCATGATCGGTGAGCAACGTGGCAACTTCACGCCAGGTCTTACCTGAAGCGTCAGCGAGCGCGCGCTGCAAGTCGACTTCGATGGCATCGGGCCAGGCATAGCGGCCAAGCAAAAACGTGAAGGTGCTGATCAGCGCCATCGCGGCTTCAAGTGACTTCCCGGTTTTACGGTACTGCTCGATGCTGTCGGCATACGTGCCCGGACCAAAGTAGCTAGCCAACACCACCGGCGTGCCGTCGCCATGTGGACTAATCGCGTAACTTGGATGGCCTAAATCGCGTCGCAGCTCGGCGTCGCTTACCGCTTTCATTTCTTTGATGCACTTATGTAATGTGTTTTCGCGTTTGATGGCGTCTTCGTCGCTGTCGTTAAACGTTCGTGCGTATTCGGCCAACTTGGCATGCAGAAAGCCGTTGAGCGGCAAGGCATAGCGCATGCGGTAGAACGAGTAGGCGGTTAGCTCATTGAGAAAAAACGTCGAACGTTTGCGTTGTGATTCTTTGACCAATTCTTCAATGTCGTTCCAATGGTTGCGCCAAATCGCAGCGGCGCGGGCAAATTCTTCATCTGTAATGTCGGGAATCGGTTCACGTTCCAATGGCAACGCTGCAAACTGGCCGATGAGCCAATCGTCGTTGTTATCAGCTTCGATAGGGATGCGACGCAACACTTCGATTAGCTTGGCCGGGTGCATGCGCGATACCCGATCATGAAACTCTAGATACACATCGTCGCCGTGTAACCGCGGTTGGTGTAGCTGGCCCGAACTGCTCAGCTTGGTTAGCAAGTAACGCAACGCTGCAAGCCCATTGCCGCCGCTCGGCAGGGTGACCAATGGCACAACAATCGAGATGTGTTCATCGACGATGCTAACCTTAACGCGTGAGGAGCCTTGGGCAAATGAAAACGCCGTCGTTGCCAAATTGGGCAGTGTTTGATTGGGCAACAAATGGGTGAACACCGCTTGGATGGACTCCGCTGTTTTGCCAGCTTCGAAAAGCGCGATTGCCGTTTCAAAAAGTTCGTAGTCGAGGGTCACCGCTTTGGCGCGCTGCCGAACTGCGGGCACAAACGTGAGTGATGTTATGGCCATGAAAACTCCCTCTGTAAGTGTGCGCAAACCTAGCAGGTAAAGACAAGCGGTCCGTGCCGGTCCGTATCGGCATTTGCCCCCTTTACGAGCGGACCCGCTACTGATCCGTATAAATGAACGTATCGTCACCGTCGGTAACACTGACAATCAGAATGGTGTCGTCGCGGGTAGCCACCGGCAATGCATTCCACGCCGTCATGGCCACCATCGCATGTTGGGTGTCGTACGCTAAGATCGACAACATTTGTCGCGACCAGCGATCGCCGGCCGAGACCGAAGTGGTCGCTAGTTGAATATCATCGAGCTTGCGGCGCAGCAGTGTGTCGGCATCGGTCAGCGTGTAGGGTTGACCAAACGGAAAATGCACGAGGCGGGTGACGCTGACGCCAACTTTGTGACCATCGATTTCGACCAGGATGTCGGCTTTTTTGCTAACCGTGTCGTAAGCAATTTCGGTTTCGGTTTTGAGTAACGTGGCTTGTTCGCAGCGTGCCAGCCATTCGTAGGCGAAGACCTCCGAATACACGGAACTACCACCCGCATTGGCAGTGCTCACAATTTTGAGGCCGCCAGGTGTGAGTCGGCCGCGATCCTCGGGGTCGTCGTAGCGATCGCTAGCAAAATCAAAGGTGCCAGCAAACCAAAACGGTGTCGTGGCATTCCATTCGGTGTCATCGAGCACGCCGCAATCGCCGCTGATCGCGCCAAATCCTTGGGCTGCATCAGGGCGCGGACCATCGATATTGCTCGAAGCGTCGGAGCCACCATCACGCGGCGCGTCGAGCATCGTCGACGTCGATTCACCACAGGCCAGTAGCCCAAGGGCTAGCGTTACAACAGTTCCAGCACGCATCATGCCGTGAATGTATCACTGCGGCGCGCGGCGTGGACGTGCCGTGAGCGCGCCGTGCGCACGGCTTACGGTAGCGCAGCTTCGGTTGGCAATGCAGCACCCAACGATCGCCGCAACGCCTCCAGGCTATCGGCCAGTTGCGCTGCCGTGGTGGCGTCGGTTAGTTGGCCATGCAGATCAAACATGTGGCGCGGGCCAGCGATTTGTAACGACGCGCCGACCAATACCTGCGCTGACATGGTGCGCAACACTTCAATGAGCTGCGGATGCACAAATTCGCCACCGGTGGGGGAGGCACTCCACACCACCGTCGGTTTGTTGGCTAAGGCCGTGGTTGATACCAACCAATCCAAGCCGTTTTTCAACGTGCCGGGTAGGCCGTGCGCATACTCTGGCGTTGACACCAACACCGCATCGGCGGCGGTCACTAACTCTCGCCATGCTGCTACTGCGGCAGGCGGATGGTCGTCGTCGTCAGGTGAGAAATGCGGCAGCTGCGCAAGGCCGTTGTAGATCACAAAGCGATCAACATCGACGAGCAGCCGAGCGGCGACCGCAAGCAACAGTTGATTGGTGGAACCGGTGCGATTGCTACCGCATAGTGCGAGGATCATGGCGAGTGGGCGCTCACTTCTTCGAAAGTGTGCCGAGGTAATCGCCTTTGCCGAGGCCAACACCGTTATGGCGCAAGATTGCGTAGACGTGAGTGGCGTGGAAAAAGAAGTTTGGCACCACGTGCTCGACGAAATAATCGTGGCCGGTCATGGTTTTGCCTTCCCACCGCGGCTGGGTGATCACGCGGCTGTCGCTGCCTTCAAAGTCACTGGCTTTGAACGTGTCGAGATACGCGAGTACCGAAGCAACGCGGGCGCGTAGTTCGGCAACCGTGGTTTCGGTGTCGGCATGGCTTGGCGCCGCTTTGCCGGTGACGCGCGAAATGCCGAGCTTGGCGGTATCGCATGCGATTTGCACTTGGCGGCTACATGGGAATTGATCGGGCGCTAACCGCGCGCTCAGCAACACCGCGGCGTCGAAGGATTTGGCCTTGGCGTGGGTTTCGGCGGTGTCCAACCATTTGTCGAGTTGGCCAAGGGTTTTTTTCATTTGTCCGAACAGGTCGTGGTACATGCGCGGCAAGATACTACGAGTTGGAGTGCGGCAACGTAACGTGGCGGGCAACGATGCAACATAGCGTGCATCGGTTCGTGCGTCCTCGCCACTTGGTCAGGTGCGGGGCGGACTGCGCGGCTTTTTCGACGGCAACGTTACCGCAGCTTTTTTAAGAACTGTTCAACGTCCTGGGCACTTTTGGGGTAGCCCGAGCGCTGGAAATCTTCAATCGCCAGGGCTGCGATAGCGCGTATGCGAACTCGATCTAGTTTTAACGCTGCAAGAGTTTTGGCCAACATGAATCGGATTAGACCGTGATTGTACGGCGTGAGATTTTTGGCGTTGTCGTCGGTCAACGCCCGTTCAACCAGTGGTAACGCTGCACTGAAACGTTTGTTTTCAAACAACGTAATTGCGTAGGCGGCCAACGCCCAATTGGCCCGCGGGTCATTGATGCGGCTCAAGGTTTCATAGGCTTCGCGCAGTACGTAGATCCCTGGCTCAAACGCGACATCGCATTGGAACTGGCCATCATATACTTGCAACAATGCAACGTCGCGAATGCCGGCTGGGCCAGCACTGCGCGCCAGCTCCAGGGCCGTTTCCATTTCAACCCGAACCTTGGTTGAATAAACTTTGTCCTCTTTCTTTTTATCTTTGAGCTCGTGTTCGACTACGGCTAGGTCCGCATGGACCCGTGAGGCAAAAAGCACATCCGTGTTTTGGACTTCTTCGAGTTTTGTTATCAACGCGCGCAGTTTTGGCGCTGCGATTGCGGATTTATTCTCCCAATAATCGCAGTTGGCTTCGAATTGTAGCGTCTGCAAACTGCGGATGTAGTTCTCGCCATAGACCCGGACATAGATTGCGCGGGCTTGAGCTAATAACACCCGCGCTCGAGCGTAATCGGCGGCGTTAAAGGCAGCACTGTATTCAAAGATGAGCCACGCTGCCATGGTTGGATGGTCGTCGCCAAAAGCTTCGTGGATGAGCGCCTTTTTCTCAGCGACCAACGCTGCAACGTCGGCCCAGCGCGCTTGGTCGGCCAGGGCTTCAACCACACAAGTGTTGGCGTCGATAATCTGCAACACATCGGCGTCGGCCTCGGCACTGGCCCGTTGCGCTGAGGCTTTGCATAATTCGCGACCTTCGTCGATGGCGCGTGATTGCACCAGTGCTCGGCCGAGTGCGATTTGCGCACTGAGCAACAACTTGTGATCCTTGAGTCGGTGCGCAAGCGCGCTGGCGACCGCGGCACTGGTGCGGGCCGCTGGTTCATTGCGCACATTGCCTGCTGCCATCGTCGCCATCGACCAAACCTCGCTGGCCAAACGATCTTGCCCGGTAGCGGTGGCTTCGCTGGCGATCGCTACAATCTTGAGCTGATCAAATTCACGATCTTGGGTTGCAAGCGCGACTCGGGCTCGGGCCGCTTGAATTTCGGTTTGCAGTGGCGGCCAGGCTATGTCTTTGGCTTGGGTCGCTAACGCAGCGAGGTTGGTTTTGGCTTGCGCAAGTTGGCCCGACATGATCATCACCCGCGCTTGTGTCAGCGCGTCGCGAATGGGGACGATTTGGGCGGCAATCGTGGGCGGTACCTTGGCGTTGTCTTGGCCCCACTCGCCGCTTTCGCAATCCTGCAACCGCGGCAACTGGTCAATGACTTCAAGAGCATTGGCAATCAGAATCGCATTGGGGGTATCGACAAAGCTTTGCACCGTTGCACCTAGCGCCATCAACGCTTGATCGGCACAGGCTTGTTGCGAGGCATGTTTGGTGGCGGCTTCAACTGAACTTTTGGCAGAGCTCGTCACGCAGAGATCGGTTTGTAAACGTTGCAAGCGGGTCGCGTAGTTGCTCAACCCGCGTTGCGACGATTCGATGGTGTTCGCTGCGAATGGTGCGCCTGATGCGGTAAAGGATTGGCGTAGCTTGCTTTGCGATGCATCGGACCAGATCGGCGCAATCCGCGTTTGCACGGTGGTCGCGCACTCGGTGGCTGGGTCGATTTTTGCCGTGTGCTTTTCGGTAAGCGCCCATAACGCAATGCCAGCCGCAGCGAGAGTGATGACGCCAGCGCTGATCAGGGGCCAATGCGAGCGGCGGACGGGCGGCACAAGCTCGGCGAGTAAAGCCTGCATCGATGGCCAGCGCTGGGCGGGATCGAGTGATAAGCCGCGGCGTAGCAACCGCACCAGGCTGGCCGGCACCCGATGGTTTGCCGGTGGCTCGATGATAGTGCCGTCGAGGATGGCCACGCCCGCGGCAAACGGACTACTAAGATCTAGTCCGGCCGGCACCATGGGGTGTTGATGAAATAACGACTCCCACATCGAAACGCAAAATGCGAATTGATCGCTCAGTGCGGTGGCCTGGAGGGCTTGATGTTGTTCCGGTGCCATGTAGATCGGCGTACCCACCAACGCGCCAACTTGCGTCAATTGCTGTTGGCTGTCGGCCGGGCTTGCGCTGTGGTAGTGCGTTGGCACCATAGCTTTATCGTCGCTTGGCCGTGGTCCCGATGCGTGCCGGGGCGGGACGTCACCGGCATTGGTGTCGCTGCGCGCTACGCCAAAGTCGGTGACAGCAACGTGGCCGGCGCTATCGACCAGCACATTTTGCGCTTTGAAATCACGGTGCACCAGGCCAGCGGCGTGTGCTGCGGCTAAGCCGGTACCAGCGGCGGCGTACAGCCCGACAATTTCTTGGACGTTGATGGGCCGCTGTTTGAGCCATACATCGAGGGTGGTGCCTTCGACGTATTGCATGACAATAAAAAAACCATGGGCACTCGATCCGGAATCGTAAACCGCAACCACGTTGGGATGTGAAAGCTTAGCCAAGGCCTGGGCTTCACGTTGGATGCGTTGGGTCGCATCGTGGCCGGAATAATGCAGCACTTTAAGCGCGACCCGCCGATTGAGTTGCGGATCAAAAGCCGCATACACCGCGCCCATCCCGCCGATGCCGAGTAACCCATTGACTTGATAACGGCCAATATGTGTCCCAGCCGCGATACTGCGAGGTTTTTGCGAGCCAGGCCGCGATGGGGATACATCGATCGCCGGGGTCGCGCCAAGCAAGGTGTCGCTGGTACCGTTGGTGCCGTCATCGGTTTCGGTTGTTGCGCGCCTAATGCCGGATCGTTGTGCTGGTTCTGCGGCAGGCTGATCAGACGGTGCCAGACCGTCGTTCCAAGCATCGGTGGTCCCGCGGCGCGTCATCCGCTTCCATTATCCATTGTTGTGGTTCAAGTTCTAGGCGTAGCGGTTTCTTTTACAGCGCTGCGAAAAGCCAACAACGCTGATGTCAGGATCGCCGCCGTGGGCACCGCAAGGGCCCAGCGGCTGATGTTGACCGTCAGGACTGCCCCCGCAATGCCACCTGCGACGAAGGCGAAAAATATCGTCATTAACAATGAAATCCGACCCAGCGGCGGCCGTTCCGCCGGGGTACGACTAGGCAATAACACTGGTAACATCGTTAGTTTGCGCCGGTGCCATCGATACCAACGGGCTACCTCGATACCCAGATCGGTGACCACGCCGGTGAGGTGGGTGGTCCGAATCACCGCGCCCGACAGTCGGGTGATCAGACTGTTTTGCATGCCCATCGCCATGCATAGCAGCGCTGCTTGCGCATCGAGCAGGTGCTTGTGTTTGGTTTGCGACATGCCCGCAATCAACACAAATGTGCCCAGCAATACGCCTTCACTAAGCAGCGCGTAGCCATACCCGCGTGCCACCGGCCCTGGCGTACTTTCGAGAATGATCGAGCTAATAAATGCGCCGACAAAGAAAAAACTGATTAACAGTAACGCCAACAGCGCCGCTGGGGTTTGGCCTTGCGCGAGGTCGTTGCCGAAGCGGCCGACGCTGCCAGTTACATGCGACGTAAACGATCCAATCAGCACGAACCCACCAGCGTTTACAAAGCCGCCAATGGCCGCGAGTGAGCCAGCGACAATGGTGTTTTGGCGTGCTTCGCGCAGGGGCCCTTCGTGCGAAAACATCGAGCGTTCGATGCTAGCGCGAAACCTCCGTGGTGGCGAGTTCTCGAATTGTGGAGTGGGCTGTGGGATAATTGCGCAAATGGCCAAACCGAGTTCTCCAAGCGACCATGCCATGGCCGCGACCCTGCAGGATGTCGCGGTGACTCCGGCGGACCCTGGGCTTGCTGAAACGGCGGTAACGACTGCGCCATATGCCGAATCGGCCCCGTTGGCTGGTCGGTTCAAGGCTCAAGCTGGCGCAGCCGACGGTAGCGGTGGGCAGGCTGCAACGATCGGATCGATGAGTCGCTATACTGTGGGCGTTCTGCTCGGCCGTGGCGGCATGGGTGAAGTACTTAGTGCCGATGACAAAAATCTCGACCGGCGGGTCGCGCTCAAGCGCATGCGCGGCCAGCGCTCGGCCGCCGATGCAGCGCGGTTTTTGCGAGAAGCCAAGATCCAAGCGCGGCTCGACCACCCAGCCATCGTGCCCATTTACGAAATCGGCTACGACACCGACGGTGCGCCGTTTTTCAGTATGAAGCAACTGACCGGCCAAACCTTGGACAAGGTTCTGCTGCAACCGGTGCTCGACGGCAAATTGTTGCGTAAGTTCGTGGATGTGTGTCTGGCCGTGGAGTTTGCTCACCAGCGCGGCGTAGTGCATCGCGATCTCAAACCATCGAACATCATGTTGGGTGATTTTGGTGAAGTGTATGTCTTGGATTGGGGCATCGCTCGGCTGCTTGACGGTGCTGATCCGCTGGCGACCACCGTTGATCTTGAATGGGGCCAATCTGATGTTGAAGCGGCGCGTGCAGTTGCCGCGGGGCAGGCCCAAGCACCGCCAACCCAACTCACCGCAACCGGCGCCTTGGTTGGCACTCCGGGTTTTATCGCACCGGAGCAACTCGAGGGCATTCCGGCATCGACGGCAAGTGATGCGTATGCCTTGGGTTGTATCTTGTTCGAATTGCTTGCCGGAGAATCGTTGCATCCGTTGGGCACCGCTGCGTTGACCCATACGCTCGTCGGCGACGATCGCGACCCATCGGTGCGGGCCCCAGCGCATGAGATCGCGCCTGAGTTGGCCAGCCTATGCGTTGCGATGACCGACCCCGAGCCTTCCGCACGGCCGAGCGCCCGCGTCATAGCCGAGCGATTACAGCATTTCCTCGACGGGGATCGAGATCTAAAGACCCGGCAGTTGTTGGCGTCGCAGCTGGTGGCCGAAGCTCAAGCGCATGTGCTTGAAGGTGGTGATGAAGCCCGCGCGGCCGCCATGCGCAAAGCTGCACGGGCCATTTCGCTTAATCCTGACTCCATTGATGCTACGGCTGTGATTGCAACGTTGCTGCAACCACCTACGGGCCGGCTGCCAGCGCTGCTCCAAGCCAGTGTTGAACGTCTGGAACAAGTTGAGATCGGCAATCAAGCCCGGGTCACGTTGTGGGCCTGCCTGCCGTATTTGTTGGTACTGCCTGTGCTGCTGTGGCAAGGCGTGAACGATTGGGTTTGGTTTGCTTTGTTGAGTGTCACGGCAACGTTGCAGGCGGTGGTTTCTCTGTACTTCATGCGCACCCCCAGCGCGCGTCCCGTGTGGGCGCCGATCATCGTCAACACGTTGTTCATCGGTTTAAGCGCGCGGTTGTTTGGCCCTTGGCTGTTGATGCCGACGCTGGCGGTCGGGATTATCAGCGGGTTATCGGCGTTTCCGCCATTGTTGGATCGCCCCTGGTTAGTTACCGGTAGCGTGTTGGTTGGTGCGGTGACTCCCATCCTGCTTGAAATCATGGATGTGTTGGCGCCGACGTGGCAGTTTGTCGATGGCGGGTTGGTTAGTCGTTCGGGTGTTTTGCGGTTGGGTGAGGGCAGCATGTTGGGGCTACTGTTTGCCTTCAATGCCAGTGTGGTTTTAGTCACGGGCATGTACAGCCGTGCGATTGCACGGCAACGGCGCCGTGCAGTGGAAGCCCTAGAATATCAATCCTGGCATCTACGGCAGATGTTGCCGACGGTTTCACAAGCGCACGAACGTGTGGCTGCGGTCACAGTTGGATGTGGGGGCAAAATCTAGGTTGGTTTCTGTCGATTTTTGTGGACCGGCGCAGCGAGCCAGAATAGCGTGCGCCGATGCAAACTAAATGGATGTTTCTAGCTACGCCAGCGATGGCGCTCATTGCTGCTTGTGGCAGTGACTCTAAAAAAAGTACCCCGGATGCACTCAAAATCGTCGATTCGCCTGGGGTGGTCGTTGACGCTCCGTCGACATGTAACATCTCGTCGCAAGATTTCGGCGATCTCGGCACCGTGGCCAATGCATTGTCGACCTACAATCCAGGCATGGCGGCCAACGGGCTCCCAGCTGCGCCCTACATCTTTTTAGGCGCGGCATTGTCTGCTGCAACGGAACCTGATGTGGTTTTCGTTGAGTTCTATTCGGGCTTTGCACCGTTTGGTACCGAAGCCGCACCAACCCCATTGGTTCCGGGCACCTACCCACTCACTGGCGATCAGTTGCAATACAGCTCGTGCGGTGTATGCGTGTCTGCTGCCGCTAAAGTTGCGCAAAGCAGCAACGGTGGGGACTTCATGGCCACCGGCGGCTCGGTCAAGGTCACGACGGCCGGCACTGCAGTAGGTGGTACGCTCGCCATCGAACTGAGCAATGTTACCTTCGAACAAGTTACCTTCGACATGGGCGTATCGACGCCTGTAGGTAACGCTTGCAACACCAAAATCACCAAGTTGGTGTACTCGGGCACGATGGAAGCACCGTCGGGGAAACCGGGTAACCCGGGTCAGCGCACCAAGGTTAAGCTAACTCGTAACAGCCTGTAGTCTTGTACCCGCGTGACTGCCGACGTTCATTTGGTCTGCAGTAACAATCCGTGTGGGTTACGTTTTCCAGCACCACCCAACACGCGCTGTCCTTTTTGTGGCGGCGCCACCCGGGTCGCTGCGCCTCGCTGTGAAAACCAGCCGGTGCAGGGCCGGCCTCGGCGCGCCTTGGCATTGGTGTTGGATAACATTCGCAGCGCTCACAACGTTGGCGTGATGCTGCGCACCGCCGAAGCGTTGGGGGTACTACATGTGTATCACTGCGGCATCACCGCCCCAGCGGATCACCCCAAGGTCGCAAAAGCTGCGCTTGGCTCGCAGCTACGGCTGACGACCAGTACGCATCGCGACGCTGCGGCGTTGGTGGCGCAGCTCGTTGCTGCGGGCACTGTGGTGTGGGCGTTGGAATCGGTGGCGGGCGCCGACAACGCGCTGACTGTTGCCGCACTCGCACCGCGCACCGGCACGTTGGCGTTGGTGGTTGGCAACGAAGTAGCTGGCGTCGATCCAGCGGTGCTCACACTTTGTGGTCGTTGTGTTGCGTTGCCCATGGAGGGTGAAAAGAATTCACTTAACGTCGGTCATGCATGGGCGGCGGCTGGTTATGCGTTGGCATTTGGGTAGCGGGGTGGGTGGTGCATCAGGTTGGTGCTTGAGACCACCGGGAAATTCAACTAGAACGTGGCAATGTTAGCTTGCTCACGTTCGATGATTGTGGCCGGCGCGGCGCTCGGTTGGCTCGCTTGTTCAAATTCAAAATCAACGCCGGTCGGGCCGCCACCTGCTGCGCCGGCCACCGGCGCACCCGTTGTTTTCCAAGTCACCAAGGTTACGCCGGGCGACAAGCACAACGGTGTGGTAACGGTCAAGGCCTATAATTTTGCTGATAAACCGGTCGCTGGCTACAGCATCATGTATCGCTTCAAGGATCAAAGTGGGGCGCGCATCAAATTGAACGTTGGCACGCCGTTCGAAAAAGATTTTGATCATTGGTCGATGCAGAGTCCGGACATGTTGTGCAAGCCCAAGAGCTGGTGCAGTTTTGAGATTGAACACCTCGATGTGCCGGCCACTGCGGTGCATGCGGATGTCATTGCGGATCGCGTGCGCGCGATTGCCCCCGACGGTATCAAGTTTGAACCTGATGCGATCTGGGAATTATCTGGCAACCGCATGGAATGGCCAGCGTCGATGCCGTGACCGACGCTAGCGTTTAATTACCAGCGGCTCGGCTGAATGATATTGGGTTGGAACGGTGTGCGTGTTGTTGGTTTTTTTGGGGAGTGTCCCCTTAGCCCGATGAGGTCGCACGTAGTTTGTGAATTGCCGCGATTATTTGGTGGCTCGGTGGATACGTGTCGCCGGTTTTCGCTGCTACACAAACGTCGTCGAGCCATACTGAAAATTCACCGCGTCCACCGGGCACAAGCTTGGCGTCGACGGCAAATTCTTGTTGAAGTTCCGCTGCCACCCGGGCCGCGCGAGGTGCGTAGTTTCAAATTACGCAGTATCGAATCGAAAGTTGCATCGTGGGATGCTACCGCGATCGCCACGTCCGCGCATCGTGAATGGGTCGAAACGGCGACGGATGCCAACCATTTTGAATTTTAAACGGCAACGGTAGGACGGCGATAGTGAACGTCCGAGTTACTTCGGTGCGACCAGAAAGCCCAATACAGCGCCATAGATTGTCGAGATGTACGGGCTCGATGTAATTGCGCAGGTGCCGCTGCGACAACCCACAAAGCGGTAGTACACAAAGCCAAGCACAGCGCCGCCAATAACAAATAATGCGGATTTGGTATCCATAGGCTATCAGAGCCAGCGTATCGCAAAAAGGATTCGGGCGATGCGCATCGCCTCGTCTCGTCGTGCGTGCAGGGGCTACTTTGGCCTTTGCTACGTGCGGTGCGTCGTTGGCGGTTGCTGGTACGGTGACGTGGTTGTCGTGAAACGGCGTCGTTTGAGTAGTTGATCTTGGTTTGAACGGCGCAATGTCAGTGAGTTGCACTGGCATGCAGGTTGCCCACCATGATGAAGTACATGACAGGCAAGCGATGACACGTTGGATCATTTTACTAGGCGTTGCGTGCGCGACCGTAGCGTTTGGCTCAGCTAATGCTGTGGCCGAGTCGAAAGCTGACGATCGCGCTGATGCTGCGCCTTACGCTAAGGTCGCCATTGGATATGTCCGTGGTCAAGGCTTGGGCAATATTGGTGTTGCTGCGGCGTACACGCTAGGGCCGGTTGAAGTTGGCGGTGCGATCTTCGGTCGATTTAGCAGTACCGACCGCGGTGTGGGGTTGGCTCCGACGCTGCGCTTGAATTTCGCTCATATAGGGCGGGCTACTGCAACCACCCATGCATCCTCCATGTACCTCGAAACGTCACCGCAGTTTGTGTTTACTTCGTTTGGTGGCGTTGCCGCAAAAGGCTGGGGGCTTAGCGCTACGTTAGGCTACGAGTTGCGATTTCCGAATCGCATTGGCGTGCATCTCGGTCTGGGCGTGCATGGCCGCACGGCGGTGCAAGGCAGCGCCGGCTCGCTCATGGTGCGCCAAGCCGGTGAATTCGGTCCGCATGTCGATGCCGGCGTTCGCTATCGGTTTTAAGCAGCGCTCTCGTAAGCAGCGCTCTCGTGTTCAACGCTTAGGGGCGGTATCAGCCCTAGGGGGGGGTATCAGCTAGGTGCGGGTATCAGCCGCCCGCGCACCGGACACTCTGGGCCAGGTGCGGGTATCAGCCGCCCGCGCACCGGACACTCTGGGCCAGGTGCGGGTATCAGCCGGACACTCTGGGCCAGGTGCGGGTATCAGCCGCCCGCGCACCGGACACTCTGGGCCAGGTGCGGGTATC
>JAGPDK010000486.1 GCA_018057605.1 Kofleriaceae bacterium
ACATCGCTGCGAGTGCGGCGCTGGCCCGGCGCGGCATTGAGCAACTGCGCGCGGCCCAGTTGGGGCAAGCTCGCGTGCTGCCTTCGCTTGGTAACTTTGCCTTGATCGATTGTGGCCGGCCGTCGACGCCGTTGTACGAACAACTATTGCGCAAAGGCGTGATCGTGCGGCCCATGGCAGCGTGGGGCCTGCCCAATTATTTGCGGGTTTCGATAGCGGCGACATCCGAAATGCCTCGTGTGATCGAGACCCTTGCCAACGTGCTTGCGTAGCTCGCCGCGCACGTACTTTGTGCAAGCGGCCCTGCATATATTGTGGGTCGGGTTGCTCGGGTTGGCGGTCGCCTGTTCGGGCAAACCTGTACGGGTAGCGGCGTGGCCAATTCCAGCCGTCGGGCCGGGGCAGCTGTTGGCGTATGTGCCTGCAGGCGCGCAACTGCTTGTGGAAATTGATGTGGCGCGGCTGCGTGCCAATCCCGTGGTGGGTGCGTTGGTGCGGCGGTTCGTGGATGCCGCAACTCCGGTCACGCCTGGCGTACCGTTGCCACCTGGGCTGCCGACGTCGTTGCGTGGCGTTGACGCGATCGTGATTGCCAGTTTCATGGTGGGTGCGGCCGATGCGCAAACGTTGACGCTGTTGCGGGTTGACCCAACCCATCACGTCGCGGGCGTCGGGGTCGGCGCTGGCGTGGTCGCGGTCGGACCTGAAAATTTGATCGCGCAAGCGCTGCTGCTGGGCAACGCGCCAAGCGGTGCGGCGCGTGGGCACCAACTTAGCGCCGCATTGGTGGCGGCGCGGCAGCGCATTGCGTTGCCCGGCACAGACGGTAGCGCGTTGCGGATCACCGCCACGTTGTCCACGGCCGCGGCTGCCGCGCTCGGCGTGCCCCCGACGCTGGCGGTGTGGAGTGATGTGGTGGATGATGCCGCGATCTTGATTAGTTGTCCGCGTGCCTCGGTCGATGCGTTGGCGCAACGATTGCGCCAATTTGAACAAAATACCGTGCTGCGCTTGTTGGGCCTGGCACCAAGTTTGGCGCAACTGCGGGTTCAACATAACGCGCCTTGGGCGCGCATCATTGTCGTGATCGCGCCGGGGCCGTTGCGTCGCGCCGTGCAGCGTGCATCAGCGACGCTGGGCACAACCGTGGACTCACCCGGCATGCCCGTTCAGAACGTGCCACAATCGTCACAAGGAGCCGTGCCATGACATCGTTTTTGGTTGAACCCGCTAGTGGTCCGTTACATGGCAGTGTGGTCGTGCCGGGCGACAAATCCATTGGTCATCGCGCCTTGTTGTTTTCACTGCTGTGCGATCAACCCGTGGTTGTCGTCGGTCTTGGCGATGGTGCCGACAATGGCCGCTCGGCCAAAGCGATTACCGCACTAGGTGCCAAGGTCACGCGTGACAATAGTGAACTGCGCATTGTTGGTGCTGGTCTTGATGGCCTGCAGGCGCCGCAGGCACCCATCGACTGCGGCAACTCGGGCACCACGATCCGGTTGCTTACCGGCTTGCTGGCCGGGCAACATTTTGAATCGATCCTGTTTGGTGACGAGTCGTTGAGCAAACGACCGATGAAGCGGGTGATTACGCCTTTGCAGGCCATGGGCGCGCGCATCACCGGGGCTGGAGCAGCCGAGCTGTCAGCAGGGCAGGCGCCGGTGCTAGGGCCAGCGTCAGTTGCCTCGGGCCAGGGTGATATCGTGCCGCCGTTGCGCGTTGGTCCGGTTTCCGGACAGTTACGGGCGATGCACCATCAGCTGCCCATTGCCTCGGCGCAGGTCAAGACCGCGCTGGTGTTAGCCAGCTTGTTCACCGATGGCGTTGCGTCGATTACGGAACCTGGCCCAAGTCGTGATCATTCGGAGCGCATGCTGCGTTATTTTGGCGTGCCGCTGACGGTGGATGGGCGGACCACCACGGTGCGTACCGCCGGCTGGTCGCGCAAGATGAACGGTGGCCGGATTGTGGTGCCTGGCGATCCTTCGTCGTCGGCATTTTTGGTAGTTGCGGCGCTTTTGGTCGGCACTGGTGACGGCGAAGTGCGCTGTCGCAAGGTTATGGTCAATGAAACTCGGACTGGGTTTATTGAAATCTTGCGCGCCATGGGGGCGGAGGTCACGATCGAAAACCTCGATGCCACTGGACCGGAGCCCATAGCCGATATCGTGGTGCGAGGCGCCGCTGCGCAACTCCGCGGCGTAACGATTGCTGGCGATCTTGTGGTGCGCGCCATCGATGAGATTCCGATCTTGGCGGTGGCGGCGGCGGTGGCACACGGCACTACCGTGATCAAAGACGCCGACGAACTGCGGGTCAAAGAATCCGATCGCATCACTGCGACCTGCAATATGTTGCGCAGTTTTGGTGTGGTGTGTGATGAATTTGCCGACGGCTTTGCCGTGCATGGTGTCGGCGGCCGGCTACCCAAGGCCGGCCATGTTGACGCGGTTGGCGATCATCGCATCGCAATGGCCGGTGTGGTGGCGGCGTTATGCGCGCCGACGACTAGCCGGATCGACGACGTTGATAATGTCGCCACCTCGTACCCAGGCTTTGTTGCAGCTATCAACGGGCTCGGTGCCTCGGTCGGCCATGGATGAATTGCAGCGTGGTGCCATCGTGCGCGTGCCGCACGGGGTCCTCGCGATGGCGCCGATCGGCGACGCTTCGCATGACGATGTGGACCCACTCGAAGTCAGCGCCACGGCGCATTTTTCCGAGCTACGGCGCAATCAATTCTTGGCTGGCCGCCGGTGTTTGCGTCGCGCGCTCGCCGCGTTGCAGGTAGTGGCTCCGCCGTTGTTGGTCGATGGCCGTGGCGCGCCGCTGCTGCCGCTCGGTGTCACGGGGTCGATTAGTCACAAAGATGCGCAGGCCATCGCGCTGGCGGCCCACCACACCGACGCAACGTCGGCGATGGGGCGAGTCGGTGTTGATCTCGAACGGGCGGTTGCGCCGCGCCGCGATGTATCGCACCGCATTTTGACCGAGCCGGAAATTGCCCAACTACAAGGCATGTCCGACGTGCAGCGCGGCCGGGCCGTCACGTTGCGGTTTTCGATCAAAGAAGCCATGTACAAAGCGCTCGACCCGATGGTCCAGCGCTACATTGGATTTCGCGAAGTGAGCTTGCAATGGCATGGCGATACGGTCGAGGTGCAACCGCTCATCCTCGACGGTCAGCGTTATGCCGTCGACGTGTGGTGGATCGAGTTCGACGGATTTTGGATATCCACGGCTCGGGCTCGCCGCGCATGATCTGAGCCGAACGTGTAGACCCGAAAATGCAACGTGCCCTGCAGTCGCCTGCAGGGCACGTTGTCTTCACGCGGCCAAAGTGCTGCGTGTCGTTATTGCTACGCTAGTTCAATCTTGACGGTCGCACCTTGGTGCTTGCTACCGCTGAGCGCTTTGATAATGGTGGCTGCGGCGGCTTCGTTCACTTTTACGTGAGCCGATTCATCGCGCAACATCACCGAGCCGAAGCCGGCCCGATCACCACCGAGTGGTTTGGCCAACAACGTGCGCAAGTCATCGGCGGACAGGCCATGTTTTTTGCCGAGGTTGACAAACAACTTCACTTGGCCGCCAGCCGCGACAGGGGCCGCAGCGGCCGGTTTGTCACTTTTGGTTGCTTTGCTCGGTTTGTGGTCTTTTTCCGGTTTTGCGTGCTTGTCGGTCTTGCCGGCTTTTTCGTTTTTGTCAGGTTTGGCTTTTTTGCTGTCAGCTTTGACGTCTTTGGCTTCAGGTTTTGCTTCAACTTTTGCTTCGACTTTTTTGTTGTCGCGGCCACCCTTGGTTTTTTTACCATCGGATTTGGCGTCTTTATTGTCGTGCTTGGTTGCAGCTTTGCCGTCCGTTGCACCAGCCGCAGCTACCAAAGGTAGTTGCGCTGGTTTGGTTTCCACGGCCTTGGTGGATTTTTCCGCTGCCCAGGTTTCCCAGAATTCCGCGCCACTACCTTCGGTGGTTTTTGGTTTAGCTGGTGCTGCCGGTGCTGCTGCTACCGTTGGGGTAACAGGTTGCGTTCCAGCGGCGGCCGCCGCTGCAGCGGCAGCTGCGGCAGCTGCTTGATTCACACCAGTATCAATTGGCGGCAGTGGGTTTTTGGTGCCTTCTGGGCGATCGTTACGATTGCCGCGACCTTCGTAGCGGTTGCCACGGTCGTTGCGGTCGTTGCCGCGATCCGGGCGCGCTTCAGTGTTGCCACGATCAGGGCGATCGGTGCGTTCTGGCCGCGCATCGTTGCTGCGATCTGGGCGCGCTTCAAAGTTGCCACGATCAGGGCGATCGGTGCGTTCTGGCCGCGCATCGCTGCTGCGATCTGGGCGCGCTTCAAAGTTGCCACGATCAGGGCGATCGGTGCGTTCTGGGCGCCCGTCGTTGCGGCGAT
>JAGPDK010000487.1 GCA_018057605.1 Kofleriaceae bacterium
GTAACACGTATTGCAAGATGCCACCGTGGGCGACGTATTCAACTTCTTGCGGTGTGTCGACGCGTGCGGTGACATGAAAAGATTTGCCGCCAGCTTTGACGACCATTTTCTTTTTCGGTGCCAGGCCTTCGGCGATGCCGCCGATGTCGAACACTTCTTCGCCGGTGAGGCCCAACGACTTCGCGTCCTCACCTTTGGTGAATTCGAGTGGCACAATGCCCATGCCGATAAGGTTCGAGCGATGGATGCGCTCAAAACTTTTTGCAATCACGGCCTTCACGCCGAGCAAGAACGTGCCTTTGGCGGCCCAGTCACGCGACGAGCCGGTGCCGTATTCATCGCCAGCGAGCACCACCAACGACGTCCCAGCTTCAATGTACTTAATGGCCGCGTCGTAGATGCTCATTTGTTCGGCCGCGCCGTTGCTGCCAGGCGCTGCAAAATGCTTGGTGAAGCCACCTTCAACGCCAGCAAGCATCAAGTTTTTTAGCCGAATGTTGGCGAAGGTGCCGCGCACCATCACTTCATGGTTGCCACGGCGAGCGCCGTATTGATTGTAGTCAGCTGGTTTAACACCGTGGGCATCAAGGTATTTGGCAGCAGGGCTACCTTTGGCAATGTTGCCTGCCGGTGAAATGTGGTCGGTGGTTACCGAGTCGCCGAGAATTGCCAAGCAGCGTGCGCCGACAATGTCGCGCAGCGGCGCTGGTACGGGGCCTAAGTTATCAAAGAACGTGGGCTTGCGAATGTAGGTCGATTTTTCGTCCCACGCAAAGGTCGCGCCCTTGGGTGCTTGCAACTTTTGCCAGCCAGCGTCGCCGTCGAGGGCGGTCGCGTAACGTTTGACGTATTGTTCGCGCTTGA
The DNA here is from genome assembly GCA_018057605.1 of Kofleriaceae bacterium. GTDB lineage: Bacteria > Myxococcota_A > Polyangia > Haliangiales > Haliangiaceae > JABFXX01. The sequence continues at coordinate 865 of JAGPDK010000487.1, forward strand.
GGCCGGTGCGCATGGCTGCCGTTACTTCGGCTGGGCTTGGCCAAACGTCTTTCAAAAAAACCGGTTTGCCGTCGCTGCCGGTGCCGAGTGCCTCGGAGGCGAAGTCGATGTTCATCGTGCCGGCGATGGCGTAGGCCACGACCAGCGGCGGTGATGCTAAAAAGTTGGCGCGCACCGATGGATTCACTCGGCCTTCAAAGTTGCGATTACCCGACAGCACCGACGCCACCACGAGGTTGTTGTCTTTCACTGCTGCCGCGATGTTTTCATGCACCGGGCCCGAGTTGCCTATGCACGTCGTGCAACCGTAACCGATGAGGTTAAAACCGAGTTTGTTGAGGTCGGCCATAACCCCAGCTTCGGTGAGGTAATCGGTGACCACTTGTGAGCCAGGGGCAAGCGAGGTTTTGACCCATGGCTTAGAGGTCAAGCCGCGTGCTGCGGCTTTTTGAGCAAGCAAGCCAGCCGCTAACATCACCGACGGATTCGAGGTATTGGTGCAGCTAGTGATCGCCGCGATCACGACTGAGCCGTGACCGAGATCAAAGGTGCCGTGGTCGGTGGTAACGCTGGCTTTTTTGGCGATGTTGCCAGGCCCGTCGGTAGCAGGTCCAACGGTTGGACCCGCAGCGGCCCATGCTTCGATAGCCGCAACGTCGGCGCCGGCTTTGTCGCCGAGGATCGCGCCAACTGATTTGCGCCAGGTGCGGCGCGACGTCGCCAGGGTAATGCGGTCTTGTGGCCGTGCTGGGCCTGCGATCGATGGTTCAATCGTGCCGAGGTCCAGCGCCAAGGTGTCGGAGAAGCGCAGCTTGGCGCTTGGGTCGCGCCATAACATGTTTTCTTTGCAGTAGCGTTCAACTAGTTCAACTTGCTCGTCGGAGCGGCCGGTAAAGCGCAGGTAATTGAGGGTTTCGTCGTCGACTGGAAAAAAGCCCATGGTCGCGCCGTACTCAGGCGCCATGTTGGCAATCGTGGCGCGGTCAGGCAGCGATAGCGCGCTGATGCCCTCGCCGAAGAACTCGACGAATTTATTAACGACGCCTTTTTTGCGCAGTTGTTGGGTAATGGTGAGCACCAAGTCGGTGGCGGTGGTGCCTTCGGGCAATTTACCGGTAAGTTCAAAGCCAACAACTTCAGGAATCAACATGGCCATCGGTTGGCCCAGCATTACGGCCTCGGCTTCAATGCCGCCGACACCCCAACCGAATACGCCCATGCCATTGACCATCGTGGTGTGCGAGTCGGTGCCGACCAGCGAGTCTGGAAACGCGACGGTGACGCCGTCTTTTTCTTCGGTCCACACCGTGCGCGCCAAGTATTCCAAGTTGACTTGGTGGCAAATGCCGGTGCCTGGCGGCACAACTTTCATATTGTTAAAGGCTTGTTGGCCCCAACGCAGAAACAAATAACGCTCTTGATTGCGATCGTATTCAAGATTGACGTTGTCAGCGAACGCGGATGGTTTGCCGTACACATCAACTTGCACCGAATGGTCGATGACAAGGTCGGCAGCTTTGAGCGGATTGATGGCGTTGCCTGGCAAGCCCAAGGCAACAAACGCATCGCGCATAGCCGCGAGGTCACACACCGCAGGTACGCCGGTGAAGTCTTGCATCAAGACTCGGGCAGGTCGAATTTGCACTTCGTGCTCGACGCGATTTTGCGGATCCCAGCTCGCAACTGCAACGATGTCGGCGGCGTGCACGGTTTTGCCATCTTCGTAGCGCAGCAGGTTTTCGAGCAGGATGCGCAGCGAGTAGGGCAGGGTGGCAACGTTGCCAACGCCAGCTTTTACTAACGCGTCGAGGCGATAGAGTTCGATTTTTTTGCTGCCAACGGTGATTTGGGCCTTGGCGGAGTAGCTGTTCGATGCAGTCATAAACGAATCCTTGGGTCTATGGTGACGGGTACTAACAGTGGGCGCACTCTAGCATTTTCGGGCGGTTTTTCAGCATGTGCGGGCATACCCTTGCTGTGATCTCGTGCAGGCACGTACTGTGCGCCGATGACAAACCCGGGACAGCCGAATCATGTATGGCAATTGGCGGACGGGGTGGCCGCGATTCGCGCCTTGACTGCGGCGGTAGCCGCCTCGCCGTGGGTCGGTTTTGACCTTGAATTTGCAAGTTCGGATCGGTATTGGCCAGAGTTGTGCTTGTTGCAAATCTCGCTCGCCGACCATCCTAGTTGGGATGCAGCGTTGGCGCCTTTCGTTGCACATGTTGCCATCCCTGCGGCGCGCCAGGGCGTGAGCGCTGGTCGGCAAGCTATTGTGTTAGTTGAAACCAAAGCGTTGGCGTTGCCGTTGGGCCCGAATATGGAGCGCAGCAGCATGCAGTTCACGGACGCGCGGCGGGCGCTCGTCGATTTGGTCGCTGCATTGGGCCGCCATCCGTGCGCTATTGCCCATGCACCACGCCAAGACTTAGCAATTCTTACTGCGAATGCTGGCGTCGAATTTGGCAGCGTGTTCGATACTCAGACCGCCGCTGCATTTTGCGGCATCGGCGATCAAGTCGGCTACGCGCGCCTGGTTGATGAGGTCATGGGTGCGCAACTTTCGAAAGAACATCAATGGACCGACTGGCGACGCCGGCCGTTGTCAGTTGCCCAGCTCGGCTACGCCGCCGACGATGTCCGCTATCTGTATCCGATGTATCTGGCGTTGCAAGCGCGGCTCGGCGAGCGCGAAGCGTGGTCGGCCGAAGAAGCGCAGGGCATCATTGCGGCGGCGACGGCCGCCGTGCGCGTTTCGCCGCACGAGGCCTGGCGCGATGTGGGTGGGATCCGTGGGTTAACTGCGGTGGCCGCGCGTTTTGTGATGGCCACCGCGGCGTGGCGGTTAGCTACCGCACGGTTATCAAATCGCCCGATTAGTCATGTGCTCGACGATGTTGCCTTGGTTGATTTCGCGAAACGCTGTGGCCAATGGCGCGGCGACGGCATCGTCGACGAGTTTCTGCTGTCCACCATGAATCACGCAAAGATTCCAAGCGGGCATCGCGATACCTTATTGGTCGAGATGGCGGCGGCGATTGCCGACAAACATCGGGTGATTCCATCCGAATTGTTGCGTCCGGATACCGGACCGCCGCACGCACGTGGCGGCACGGCATCCGGCATGGTCGGTCGGGCCGCGAAGTGGGCTGAACAATTATTGTTAATTGCCGCGGTGACTGCCGAAGATTTCGGCATCGCGGTCCGGTTGCTTGCGACCCGTGGTGACGCCGAGGCGTTCGCTCGGCTTGCTGATGAAGGTCGACCGCTTGAATCCCACGCGGCCTTGGCAACCTGGCGCGTTGCGTCGCTGGGCCACCGCTGGCGTGAGTGGCTCGCTGGGCGCGGTAGCTTGATCGCGGACCGTACCGCGGCGCTCGGGCTCAAGTGGCACAGTCTTGTTGCCCCGGCGGGCATGGCGCCCGTCGACGCAGTTGGCAAAGCCTCGGCCGGCAAAGCCTCGGCGGGCAAAGCCTCGGCCGGCAAAGCCTCGGCCGGCAAAGCCTCGGCCGGCAAAGCCTCGGCCGGCAAAG
>JAGPDK010000488.1 GCA_018057605.1 Kofleriaceae bacterium
GTGGATCGTGGCCAAGGCATGCACTTTAGGCAACTTTGGAAAGTCCTGCACCTGGCCGGCTACGCATGGGCCGACAAGTGCGAGCATGTGCCCTTTGGCTTGGTGCGCATCGGCGGTAAAAAAACCGGGTCCCGCGACGGCAATGTCGTCTTGCTCAAAGACGTATTCAACGAAGCGAGCGACGAAATTGCCGAACGCATCCGGAGCTCGATGCAAAACACCGATCGCGCATCAGAAGTAACCGATATTGCCGACACCGCGCAAAAAGTCGGAATTGGCGCCGTGATGTTCGCCAACTTGATGAGTCAGCGCGAAAAAGATGTCGACTTCGATTGGGAAAAAGTCATGGCCACCGATGGCGATTCGGGCGTGTATCTACAATACGCTCACGCTCGCTGTGCTTCGATTTTGCGCAAGGCGGGTCACGACACCGATGGCCAAGATATCGATTTGACCAAGCTCACCGCGCCAGGCGAATGGGCGTTAGCGCGGCGCATTCTCGACTATCCTGAGATGGCGGTGCGCGCCGGACATAACGCCGAGCCACACATCATTTGCCACTATCTGCTCGAACTCGCGGGCGATTTCTCACGTTTTTATACGGCAGGCAACGGCGATCCGGGATTGCGAGTTTTATGTGAGGACATCGTCACCCAGCGCGCTCGCCTAGCGCTGACTGCAGCGACCAAACGGGTGCTGGGCCATGGCATGGCATTGTTGGGACTTCGAGCGGTAGAAGCGGTGTAACCAACCCGGGCCAAAGCCTGGCGGCTAGCACCTCGCACACTGCCATCGGTCACGGGCTTTTCACGGTCTTATTACTTGCGGCCCGGCGTTCAGTTGCCTCGTCACGCCGCGAGCCTCGCCATTGCGGGGTACTTACGCGTATATTGTAGCCAATGACACGCCGAATTTCGCCCCAGACGCTGAGGTGTTTACTGGCGGGCTGCCTCCTCCTAACCGCCGTAGACCATGCACGGGCTGACACGCCAGCGCGGCCACCGGCCAGTGCCAAGGCGGCAAGCCGTGCCACGCCTCGCACCGCCGAATCGTTGCCACCGCTGGAACCCAAACCGGCGCCGCAGTTGCCGCCCAAAGTCCAAGAAATTGCGAACCTGCTGTTCAACGAAGCGAGCGCCGCAGCGAATGCCGGTAATTACGATGTCGCGATCAAAAAATATCGCGAGTTGCAAGGCCTGGCGTCCCATGCGCACATCAGCTTCAACATCGCGCTGGCGCTGGAAGCCCAAGGCGACTACGTCGCTGCTATCAAACAACTTCAAGCATATTTGCCGACGGCGCCTCGCGATGAGGCGATTACCATTGCAGCGCGCATCGCTCAACTCAGCGCCGCCCCTGCCCCTATTACCGCGGTGGCAACCACCAATTTCAAAGTCAAGTCGCTGTGGTTCATTGATGGCGAACTGAAGGGCCGCGATGCCTGCAAATTCGAGGTCGCACCAGGGCGCCACAAAATCGAAAACGTGTCGGAGATTGGTTATTGGTCCGATCGGCTGCGTACTGCGCCAGGGCCCAAGAGCGGCAAACGACTGGAACGTAACGTCGACGTGCGCATCGATGGCAATCTCATTATTAGTGCACCGGCCAACGAAAATTGGGGCTGGCGTTTCGCAATTGACGGCAGCGATCGCGACGACGCCTTCGGGAAAGGCGTGCATCACAGTGGGCGATACACGGTTGCGGTTGGCACGCATCGGCTGACGGCCTTCGACACGGTGTGTCAGTACCAGGTGGAATTCACCGTAGCCAAAGACCAGCTAGTATATTTTCACCTGCTGCGCGAAGGCTACGATCCCAACGCCGTACTCAAAGATATGGGGCCCGATAAACCTGCTTGTGGACGGATCGTTGGCAGGCCCATCGTTATTGATTTTGACGCCAAGGTGCCCGGCCGCCTTCAGACTCCCGATGCTAAGAAATAGCCGTGCAACTGATCCGTAGGTTGCGGAGATGATCTAGACTGCGCGCGTGACGACACGCAACAAAACTCCGCTTTGGGACTCCCACAAACAACTCGGTGCACGGCTCATCGACTTTGGCGGCTGGGATATGCCGGTGTCATACAAAGCTGGCACCCTGAAAGAACATGCGGCGGTGCGCGAAGCGGTTGGGCTGTTCGATGTTTCGCACATGGGCGAAGCGTATATTCGTGGGCCACGCGCGCGCGCTGCAGTTGATTCGCTGACCACCAATGCCGTCGGTGCGGCGGCCAACGGCAAAGCAGTCTACACTCTGCTGTGCCGGCCGGACGGTGGCATCATCGACGACTGTATTTTTTATAAAGTCAGCGACGAAGAATTTTTTGTCATTGTCAACGCGTCAAATACCGCGAAGGATTTGGCCTGGATTCGCGAACACATCGGCGGCATCTGCGATGTCGATGATGTCTCCGATGCTACGGCGCTAATCGCCGTGCAAGGCCCCAAAGCTGTTGCAATGGTCGACGCGCTTTCGCAAGGCAGCGGCAACGGGGTTACGGGGATGACCAGCTTCACCCATCGCAATATTACCGTGGCAGGCATCAATTGCCTGGCCGCGCGCACCGGGTACACCGGCGAAGATGGCTTCGAATTGGCGTGCACCAATCATGATGCCCCGGCGTTGTGGGCCGCGTTGCTTGAAGCCGCGCTGCCGCTGGGTGGCTTGCCGATCGGGCTCGGCGCTCGCGATACCTTGCGACTCGAAGCCAAGTTGCCGTTGTATGGCAACGATATCGACGACACCACGTCGCCGCTTGAAGCTTGCTTGGGCTGGGCGGTAAAACTTGATAAGGGCGAATTTATGGGACGCGAGGCGCTACTCAAGCAAAAGGCAGCTGGCCTAACACGCCAGCTTGTCGGGTTCACCATTAACGAACAAGCCCGCGCCATCGCCCGCCATGGCTACAGTATCGTTGACCGTAGCCAGCCAGAGCCAGCGATCGGCCATGTCACCAGTGGTGGCCCGGGTATTTCGATCAAAGGCTCGATCGGCATGGGGTATGTGCCCACGGCGCTGGCCAAAGCCGGCACGCCCCTGACGATTGATTGTCGCGGCAAAGATATCGCAGCGACGGTTGTCCAAGGCAAATTTTACAAGCGTCCGGTGTAGTAACCCACCGCCCGCGGTGCGAAAACCACCATGAAACCAAGCCGTACGTATTTCTAGATTTGCACTTTTTTAGGAGTTTGTGATGTCGTTTCCCACTGACCTTCGTTACACCAATGATCATGAATGGCTTCGTCAACGCGGCGACAACTGGTGCGTAGGCATTACGCAATTCGCAGTTGATGCACTTGGCGACATCACGTTGGTCGATTTGCCCAAAGTTGGTGACCTGGTCACCAAAGGCCAACGGTTCGGCACCGTGGAAAGCGTGAAATCGGTAAGCGACTTATACGCGCCGATTTCCGGCAAAGTGGCTGCGCTTAATGAAGCTCTTAAGGATGCACCTGAGTCGGTGAACGCTGAGCCGTATGGCGCTGGCTGGATGATTGAGATCACCGCCAGCGACAAAGGCGAAATCGCTGAGCTGCTCACCGCGGACGCGTACGACAAGTTGGTCGCGACTCAGTAACACTGCAACTACGGGATGCACACCAGATGGCCAGTGGTAGCCAGCTAGCCTAGAACCGGCCAGCGGCGATATCGAATACCGTTGCGGCATCGGATGCGAGGTCGCGGCCAACGGCCCGTGGGGCACTGACTCCGAGGCGCCAATGACCGCTGCCGCTGCGCTGCACGAACGCAGGGCTTGCGGCTAGCAATTCGAATCGCTCGGTTGGTGCGGCGTGGCGCGTGAGATAATGGCCCAGCCACGCACCGCCGATACTGCCGACGACCGAGAGGCCCCCCGCCCACTGTTGTGCGCTGGCCCCGCCGCTCGACGCGGCATACCCCAACCACGGCAGCAGGCCTCCAACAGACGCTGCACCCGTGACGCGCAGTACGCGATCTTCGCTAGGCGACCAACGTTTGGCGAGTAGCGTGCCGATCACAAAGCCGGCGCTGACGCCGATCGCCGTATTGGCTGAGTACGCCTGCGCGGTTGGCGGCTGCATCAAGAAGCCAAGCGAAAGCCCGGCGCCACCACCGAGGAGCGCCAAGCTATCGATTACGCCAATTTCGCCTAGCGTGTAGTGACGATTGCGGGCAAGCCCGTAACCCGCAACACCACCGACGATGGTGCCAAGCGAAATTCCAAGCGCGATTTGAGGTCGCGTCGCCCCACTCGTGTACGTAGCTACATCAACCACAAGGCCGCCCACGACCCCGGCCCACATGGCTCCACTGCCGACGGTGCGCGTCTCGCCCGGCGACAACTTGCGACGATTTCGATGGCCAACGTAACCACCAACGAGCGCACCCGCGACGCCACCGAGCACG
>JAGPDK010000075.1 GCA_018057605.1 Kofleriaceae bacterium
GGCGCGGTGCCAGCGGCGGAAACCTGTGACAATCGCGACAACGATTGCGACGGTCACCTCGATGAGCCGTACGATGCCGACGGATTTAACGGCGTACGTGACGCGGTGGTCGGGCCATTGACGATCTACGGTAGCAGCATAGTGATGTACAAATACGAAGCGTCGCGACCGGATGCGCTCGCCAGTTCGGCCGGGTTTGTGAAAACCCGGGCCTGTTCAACCGCAAGCAAACTGCCATGGGCCAGCGGCAACTTCGCCGAAGTGCAAGCAGCCTGCAGCGCGGCTGGCATGCGGGTGTGCGGCGTCACGCGCAATGCGGCAGGCCAAGTGACCTCGGATGAATGGGGCCGATTTTGCGAAGGCGCCAGTAATCTGTCGTATCCGTACGGCAACACGTTTAGTGGCAACACCTGCAACGGCAGCGACTACGATCCGGTGACCGGCGGTATCAATGAAGACTTCGCGGTGTCGACCGGCAGCCTCGCTGCATGTGTTTCCTCAGACCTGGCGTTCGATATGTCGGGCAATCTTAAAGAATGGGTCAACGACCCCCGCGTCGTCGGTGGCCAAACGGTCTACACGTTGCGCGGCGGCTCGTTTGACAATCATCAAGACGGCATGACCTGCGACTTTGACCTTAGTGTTGTTTCTGCCAATTACACCTTCGATAACCTCGGCTTTCGCTGTTGTGCGTTGGCGTGTCCGGCAGGTCAAGTTGAATGCGGCGGTACATGTATCAATCTGGCGACCAGCGCAACCAATTGTGGTGCGTGCGGCACCGCGTGTGGCGGCGGTAGTGCTTGTTCCAACGGCTACTGTTGTCCGACGGGCACGCGGGCCTGCGGTGACGAGTGCGTCGCTAACGCGACTGCTTGTCCGTAGTCGATCGCCGCGATGCGTGGCTGGCCACCGCGCGCCTGTGCGGAGCAAAAGGTATGGCACGATTTATCGGTGAGGTCGGTGGCCTCGCAACGAGTCTCCAAATGTGTAACCATTCTCCGCCGTGAATCAGGACTTGGACCAACGCCCCGCTACGTCGCATTCCGCAGCGCCACCGGCGTTTGGGGCTTGGGTCCTTTATGGCGCAGCGGTTGGCGCCGCCGGGGCGGCCGCGGCCGGCTTGCTCGATGGTCTGCTCTCGGTATCCCGCGCCAGTCAATTTGTTGCAGGCTTTGGCATTGTGCGGTTTGTCTCGTATGTGCTCGTCGCGTACGCATTGGTCGGTGCGATCGTGGGCCTGGTTGCAGCCTCCGCCGTCACTGGGTTGATGCGCTGGACCAGTTTGGGTGATGCCGTCAAGCTGCTCACGACTGCGCATGCGCACCGTCGAAGTACTGATCCAAATCGAGTGGTGGCTGCAACTGCCGTGGGCTTTACGTTTATTCCGGCGTTGGGCATTTGTGTCCTGTTGATGTTGCGGGTCGTGATGCCCTTCGTCGCCGGACGTAAGTCGATCCAACTCGTGGTGCTAATCGTGATCGGTGCAACGGTGTTCGCTTGTTTGGTAGCAATCCCGTTGACCTTGGTGCTGGCGCGCGTTGTCGAGCGACCCTTAACGTGGGCATCGCGTTGGCATCGCGTGGGTCGGTTGGTTTCGCATCTATCAACCCCGTGGCTCATGTATGGGGCACTGATGTTAACTGCGGTCGCGGGTTGGACGATTCGGGCAGCGGATCAACCAGCGGCTCAAGTAGTGCGCGGTCCCGTCTTGGTTTTGGTTTCGGCGATTGTTGTCGGTTACTTTATCGCCACGCCGTTACGGCGAATCGTCCGCTGGTCGACTGCGCGAAAATCCTGGCATACGGCATTATCGGTGGGTGTTGGCATTGCGATTTTGTATGGTGGACTTTTTGGTTTGGGGGCCTCTTCAAGTGTGATCAAGGCGCAGTCGACCTACAGCGCGCTTGGCATGCGCATCACGCGACTTGCGAGGAAGCCGTTTGATTTCGACCGCGATGGCTACGCGTCGGTTTTAGGGGGTGGGGATTGCAACGACCGTGATCCCTCGGTGCACCCCGGTGCCGTTGACGTGCCAGGGGATTCGGTGGACCAGAATTGCATTGGTGGTGATGCTGTCGCGATTGCACCATTGCTGAATCCGCAAGGTCCGCAATTTGCCGTGTTGCCGCCGAGCGTGCCGCGTGATGCTCGGATCCTGCTCATCACGGTTGACACCACGCGCGCCGATCATCTTGGCGCCTACGGCTATGCCCGCGCGACGTCACCAAATTTGGATCAACTGGGCGCGCAAGGCACGGTTTTTTCGAACGCATGGGCTCACGCACCCGCCACCTATTTCTCCATGCCGGCAATTTTAACCGGCCGGATGCCGTTGCGTGTTGCGGTTGGCGCGCAGCTCGATGGTTCAGCGATCGTGGCGCCTGCCGCACACACCATTGCTGAGTCGCTGCACCCACTTGGCTTCACGACAGGGGCCATTGTCAATTTGCCGTATTTTGATCGGGCGCGCGGCCTCGACCAAGGCTTTGACGATTATGACAATGAAAATGCTGCGTTGAATGCGCACATTGGCGTCGGTAACGCGATCGGATCTAGCTCCGCGGAGCAAACCGCGAAAGCGTTGGCCTTTGTCGATAAGTATCAGGACCGCAAATGGTTTTTATGGGTTCATTACTTTGATCCGCACTTTCAGTACGTGCGGCATCCAGGGCCGGCACCGTTTGGTAGTCGCCCGATTGATTTATACGATGGCGAAATTCGGTACACCGATGCAGCCATCGGAAAATTATTGTCAGGACTGCGCGATCGTGGCCTTAGCGAAAAAACCGCCGTCATTGTGACCAGCGACCATGGCGAGAGTTTTGGTGACCACGGCGAGTTATTTCATGGTGGTCAGTTGTATGCGCCACAGGCAAAAATTCCGCTGCTGATGCGGGTACCAGGCTTGGCTCCGCGGCGCTCGACGACACCGGTGGGGCACATTGATATCTTGCCAACCATTGTCAATCTTGCTGGTGGCGTGCCCACCGCGGACATGATGGGGCAGTCGATGCTGGGCGCAATGATGGGGCCAGACCAACAAAAAATTGTGTACCAACAACTCACACTCAAAGGTTTACGGCAGCGGCGCGGCGCGGTGAGCGAAAACTGTCATGTCATTTACAGTCGACTGCCCGACGTCAGTTGGGAAGTGTACCGAACTGATCGGGATCCTTTGGAACGTCACGATCTCAGTGACACCGATGAATGTGCATCAACCCGGCAGGCGTTGGCCACCTGGTGCAATGACTGCGATTAGGCCCCGGTTACTACGCGGGTGAATAATTGCGTCGCTGGTGGCTGCAGCGATGTTGGCCGCGCCTGTGGCACCGAGGCCGGCCAAGCGCCGGGATGTACCCGCACGCCGGGGGTTGGTTCATTCACTTGCAATCGTACGCCTCGGGGTGTGTCATCATTTGATGTTGCGACTGTCGTTGCGCCAGGCGTTGCAGGCCGGTATCGAGGCCGGAGACGATGACGTCGCGCGTGCCCACGTAGCACACGGTGATCCCGTGCTGCGGCCATGCTTGCGTCGGCGTTTTGATCGACTCTTGATCGATGCCACCATCGAGGCTGTGGATGCTGCAACCGCCGCGGGCCAGGCCGATGCTACCTGGGCTGCATCGGGTCAACCCGACGCGGTTTGTCACCGTATGAAGGTGGCGAGCTTGCGGCTTGCCGGCGGCGCGGCGCCTAGCGCTCACGATCGCGATGCAGTTGCCCAAGCCTACGCGGCGTTGCCGCGCTTGGTGCAGTCCCGCCGTACCCCATGGTTCACCGGGCTTGCCGCGCTAGTGGTGATTGCCATTGCTGCAATGGTGGTGTGGAGCCTGATGCGAGGGCCGGGCGGCCAGGTCCGTCGGGTGGGCTCGCGTACGGCACCAGCCATGAGTACGTCGGTGGCCGGCGCTTTCGTGAGCGGCGGCGCTCCGCTGGTCGACGAAACGTTGGCCGCCGTGTTGCGTGAGCGTTTGCCAGCATTGGTGATCGCGACTGATCGCATCGCCAACACCCCAGCTGGCGGTACCGTCGGGGCTGCTGACGCTGCTGCGCGCGCGGCATTGTCGGCGCAATTACGCTCCGAACCGTGGTTTGTTCGCCGTGGCGGTGCTGTGCACCTAGCCTGGCTAGCGGTGCTCGATGCGTTAGACGCATGGGCAGCTGAACAAAATCCAAGCCAAGCGCGTATCCGTGAAATTATCGACGAAGTCATCGCTCGGGCCCGGGCGCTTTCCGATCAATTTGCCGCCGAGGGCTTGGGCTATTATCTCGAAGGCGATGGCTTTGGCAGCGGTGCGGTGACCCACGCGGTGCTTTATGCCTATCGCGTTGAACACGTTGCGTTCGTTGATGTCGGCGGCCACGGCCGGCGGGTATTGTCGCTGCGGCGCATTGACAAATTAAATCTACAACGCGCGTTGCTTGGAATGGAGTCGGCCACCCTCGGTGATCCGATGGTGTTGCTGGATCAAATTGATGAGCATGTCGTCACTCAATTGTTGCCCACCCTGGTGGCCGAGGCTTGGTACGACATTGGCGACCCGGTTTGGCAAACTGCATCGGACGGCGACGGTCACATGCGCGGACTAGTTGGCACCGCGGTCCGCCGTGAGATTTTAGCGGCGCTCGGGACCACCAGTTCAGCCGCCCAAGCAGTGGCGCGGCTGGTCGTCGAGCGTCGAACGATTCTTGAGGCGGTGGCTGAAACGTTGCGGCCGCGCGGTATTGCGATGAATTTTCCCGACGAGATTTTCGTCGGCGAGGGCTACCTCGATTCGCTGGATGGCAGTATTTCGCACAGCCAAGGCGATCGGCTTACCGAGATTGAATCCGAGCTGCAGCAACTCGATGCGGCGGCGGTTGCGCAGCAACTCCAGCAAATTTTGGTGGCGACAGTGCGTCGCCACGAAGCGCAGCACGGGCTCGATGGCTCCGAAGCCCTACCGTATCCGAAAGTAGTTGAACTCAACGTCGGCCCCGAAGAAATTGGCGATCGAGAGAATGCGCACGGCACCAGCATTAATGCGGAGTTGTCAGCCTATGTGAGTCAGCTTGCTAACGATCCGGTTACGCCTAAATTGGCATTTTGGAGTTTAGCGCGGCACGCGTTTTCGGAGGTAAACTGGGGCCGGGCCGAATCGTATGTGGCGGTGATCGTGGTGGAGGGCCTGGCCCAGCAACTTCGCTTGGCCTCACCTGGTCCGGCCATTCATGATGGTCAAATTGACCGGCATCGGTTACGTCAGGTCGCACTGGCGGTGTCGGCCGTTGCGCCTGCCGATTTGCGTCTGGCCGCTGCAGCGTTTTGGACCGCGCTGTACCACCGGCCTTTTGTGCCCATCGAAGATCGCAAGCTGCCTTAGAAATCGGCTGCGCTTGCGGGCCGAGGGTGCTAGCATCTTGGTATGAAGTCATTCGCTCGTGCGGTTACCACTGGGTTCGCATTGGCTTTGGGCGCTGCGGTTTTTCGTAAAGTCGCAAAAAAGCTCGGCCTTGATGAAAAACCTGCGAATGCCGCAGCGCAACAAGACAACGCCGCGGCGGCGGTGGTTGCGCCCGACGCTAGCGCGGACACCCCGGTGCCCGTAGGTAACTAATGTTTGATACCGATTTAGCGCCGGGCTTGCTGCTTGCGATGCCGCAATTACAAGACCCCCATTTCAGTCGGGCGGTTGTGTTAATGGTCGAACATAACGACGAAGGTTCGATGGGGTTGATTATCAACCAGCCCAGCGAAGTGACCGCCGTTGAATTGTTGGAGCATTTACAAATGCCGTGGCGCGGTTCGCCAACTGAGTTGGTCTTTGCCGGTGGACCGGTCCGGCCCAATACCGGTTGGGTATTGCATCAGCCCATGGTGGAGATTGAGCCTCGGCCGCAACGCGGCAGTAATACCATTGAGGTGTCACCTGGCATTTCGCTAACGAACTCGCCGGATAGGCTACGCACCATTGCTGGCGCACCGCCGCGATGGTTTCGCTTGCTGCTGGGCTACGCGGGCTGGGGCCCGGGCCAACTGGCAGAAGAGATGGCTGAAGGCGCATGGCTGCATGCCGCGGTGAGTCCGGAATTGGTTTTTGCGACGCCCGCAGATCGAATCTGGGACGCCGCCGTGCGTTCGTTGGGCATTTCGCCTGATACGGTTGTTGTTAGCCGCGGCGTGAACTGAACACTGGTGAACCATGCGTGGCCCGGTCGACGGTCGGCGGTTGCGCGCGATATTCGCGGCTCGCTCCGCAAAAAAAAGTCAGAACCTGGCAAGATGTGCGAGGTGAGGACCGGAGCATGAAGACTACCGAGAATATTGTTGCTGAAGAAAAAGCGATGCTCGATTTTAGTCAGGCCATGAGCTATGGCGACTATCTGCATCTCGATGAAATCTTGGGTGCACAAAAACCGTTGTCGCCGGACCACAACGAGATGCTATTTATCATCCAGCATCAAACCAGTGAGCTGTGGATGAAGCTGATGCTGCATGAAATGGGCGCGGCCATACAATGCATCAGTCACGACGACCTCGGTAGTGCATTTAAAATGCTGGCACGCGTCGGCAAAATTATGACCCAGCTGGTCCACGCCTGGGATGTCTTGGCGACCATGACGCCGCCGGAGTACAGCGCGATTCGGCCATATTTGGCAAATTCCAGCGGATTTCAAAGTGCGCAATACCGGTGTATTGAGTTTTCGTTGGGCAACAAAAATGCCGCGATGCTCAAGCCGCATGCGCACCGCGCCGACCTGCTGGCGATGGTGCAGGCCGCCTTCGATGCTCCAAGCCTTTATGATGAAGCCCTGCGGTTGCTAGCACGCCGCAACATCGCCGTGCCGGCCACGCATACCAACCGCGATTGGACTTTGCCGTATGTGCAAAGCAAAGCCGTCGAAGATGCGTGGTTGACGGTGTATCGCAATCCCAAAGAACACTGGGATCTGTACCAGCTCGGTGAAGAGCTAACTGATCTTGAAGATGGATTTCGGTTGTGGCGGTTTCGCCATGTCACGACTGTCGAGCGCGTCATCGGCTTCAAGCGCGGCACTGGTGGCACCGGTGGCGTGAGTTACTTGCGCAAGATGCTCGATGTGGTGTTGTTTCCAGAAATTTGGTCTTTGCGCACGTCGCTGTAGCGCTGCCGCTAGTGTTGTAATTGGCGCGGCGGCTGGCGCACTTGAGATGTGCGACGTACAACGTGGCATGGACACCGTCACCTTGTATCAGTTTGAACTTTGCCCGTACTGTCACAAAGTCAAAGCTGCACTGGAAGCCAAAGGCATTGCCTTCACCAAAGTGGAAGTCAATCCGATGAACAAAAAAGAACTGCCAGTGCTGCCGGCCGGTGCACCGCGCAAAGTGCCGGTGATTCAAGTGGCTGGCGAAACGATTTTTGATTCTACGGCGATCGTGGCGTATCTCGAAGCGCACGATCAAACCGTGCGGCTCACGCCCAGCGATCCGGCGTTGCTGGCCAAGAGCCAACTCGTGGAGCAATGGGTCAACGATGATTTGTCGCACGTCTTACCGACGGTGATCTATGGCACCTGGGGCGAAGCCATCAAAGCCGCCAAGGTTGTCGCCAAGACCTCCAATTTTGGCCTGGTGCAAAATGCCATGGTGCGCGCCGGGGGCTCGCTGATCATGCATCAGGTCGCCAAGCGAATTGTGGCCAAGCGTGGCGGCGGCAATCCGGCCGCCATGTTGGCCGCCGAAATCGATAAGTTTGAAGCCTGGCTGGGCACCAGTGAATTTATTGGTGGCTCCGAACTTTGCGTCGGCGACGTCGCCGCGCATGGTTGCATGATGTGCATCGCTGAGTTCCCGGCGTTTGTCACCATCATGGCGCGGCCGCGTGTTGCAGCTTGGTATCAGCGCGTCGCGGCAATTCGGACTCGCAATCGCAAATCAGCGGCATAACTGCGCGCCGTCCCATCGTCACGCTGTTACGCCGTTACCTCGCGACACCGTCGAGGATTCATCGCAACGATCGCGTACGGCTTGGCACGAGATGTGCTCAGTGTTGAGGTATGCAAAAAAAACTAATTTCGAAAACGCGCCGCAACGGGGCTACGCTAACCATGTACGGGGCTGCCCTTGTCGGCACATTAGTATTTGGGCTGCCTGCCCAAGCGGCACCGTCGGTTGCTCCAGCTCCCGCCGCACTTGAGACCTCCGTGCACGTGACGCCCGCGCCGATGCCTGCGCAACAGCTGGCTGCGGATGCAACTCGCTACGCTGCCGTGCAGGAGCGCACACCTGAGGCGGCAAAGTTCGAAGGTGGCAGCACCACGTTGATTGTGGGCTCGACTACAGCGTTGTTGCTCATCATTATCATTTTGATTTTATTGTAAGGCGCGGTGAGCATGTTGCTTGCCATGTTGATGCAGCGCTCGCAGGCCGGCCGGCGATTGTCGATGCCAATGGCTTTGCTCGTTGCTGCGTTGGTGTTTTCAGGGTGCATCGCGTACTCGGGCGGTGCACGACCGACCAGCGCGGCGCGCCTAACCAGCGAACCCGGCTGGACTGTGGCCATGGCCCCGACGGTGCGGCAGCATAATCGTAACGATTGTGGCGTTGCGGCGCTCGCCATGGTGGTCCAGCGCTGGCACGTCGCGCTATCTCGTGACCAAATCTTGGCCGAGGTGGCTCCTTTAACCGACCGCGGCGTTGCCCTCGGGGCCTTGCGTGCAGTTGCCACCAGGCACGGGTTATTGGCGTTTGTCGTCGCTGCACAACGTACCGATCTGGCCTATGAAATCGCAGCCGGGCGACCGGTGGTGGTGGGTTTGCTACGGCCGCACGGCAACAAACGTCAGAGCCATTTTGAAGTCGTCGTAGCGATTCATCACGTTCGCGGCCTGATTACGACCATAGATCCGGGCGCAGGCTTGCAGGTTCGGAACTGGCGCGATTTTGAGGCAGAGTGGCAACCCGCTGGGCACCCAGCGTTGGTCGTGCTTGGGCCCGTCGCAGCTCCGGCTGCGGCGACGACAGCAGCGGCAGTGGAGTAAGCGGCGTGCGGCAGGCTGTGCGCTGGCGCTCGCTGTGGCCGCAATGTCATTGCTTATGTTCTTCGGACGCGTGCGGGATCGTCGGTCATTACCCCATCGGCGCCGAGCGCGTACAGCCGCGTGGCCTCGGCCGGTTCGTTGATGGTCCAAAAATCTACCCGCAGCCCAGCGGCATGGCATTTATCAATGAACCAGCGCGAGTCAAATCGCAGGGGCCCAGCGCGCAACGGCACTTGGGCGCACGATGCAGTAAAGGGCAGGCGGCGCCAAAGCGGCAACGGCATTGCTGCAAACAGCGCAACTTCAGCTTGCGCCATCGCTGTGTCGCCGCCATATCCACGGCGGCGGACGTCGAGCAGCGTAGTGGCGTGAAAACTGGCCAGGGTAACCCGTGCTTCGGCGCGATGGCGATGCAGCACCTCTAAGACCGGCGCTACCATGGAGGGTGTGCGCTGTTTAAGGTCAAGGTTGAAGCGCATCGTAGGAAACGCGTACAGGGCTTCTTCGAGGGTTGGAATGCGAATCCCTTGTCCGGAAAACGGACGAGTACCATCGGCGGCGACGAAGCCCCAGCCCACATCAAACCGTTTGGCGGTATCTAAATCGATGTCGCGCCACGCCACATCGACGCCGGCCATGCGCAAGGCCCGCGGATCGTGGGCGATCACCACCTGGCCATCGCGCGTCATGTGCACATCGGTTTCAATCGCATCGGCGCCGAGCGCCACGGCGCGGTGAAACGACGGCAGGGTATTTTCAGGCTGTTCTACCGGCGCACCGCGGTGCGCGTACACCATGCGAGCGAACACGGCGGGGCCTATTCGGACTCTTCGAGCTTAAACGCCGCGGCGGGCATAGGCGGCGGCCGCGGGTCGCTTACTTGAATCACTTCGACACTGTACTTGATGTCTTTTTCGGCGAGCGGGTGCACGAACCGCACCGTAACCATGTCGGTATCTACTTTTTCGATCTGTAGGTATACGTTCATGCCATTGGCACCGGATGCCGCAAACCGCTCGCCCACTTTGATGGCTTGGTCTTTGGGGAATTCGCTGCGATTCATTTGTTTGACCGGATGCATCGCCGGATTGCCAAAGGCCTCTTTGGCTTTGAGTACGCCGTCGCGTTTGGCACCTTTTTCCAAGCCTTCGAGCAGTTTTTCAATGCCGATCAGCATGGAACCTCCGCCTTGGGTAAATTCAACGGTGCTCTTTTCGAGCGTATCGCCACCGGCAACGGCGAGATCCACTTTAAGTTTAACCTTACGGCCCTTCTCGATTTTCACCTATGCAGGGTAACAAACTCCGCCCAGCACGCGGGGGGAGCTGGGCAAAAAACACCATTGATCTAACTAACTAAGCGTGATCTGGCAACATCTGCGACCCGAATGTCGCGGCGCTGTGAACGAGGGTTGGGTTTCTTTAGAGCCGCGCGCTGTAACTAGCTGGAGTTGCTGGCCGTCAAAATGTTGCCAGGCGGCATAAAACCCGCAATAGGTTGGCTTATCGAATGCGCCGCAATCTTGTCACCGTGAGTTTTGTCGCCCTAGCCATCTGGAGTGGCTCGGGTTGTTATGCTGCGGCAGCGCCGCAACTCACGGTGCTAGGCGTCCAGCCCTCGGCACGGCCAAAGCACCAAGTGGTGTTTGTGCAAATCACCAATCGGGTGGGCCGCCCGTTGCGGGTGCAACGCTTGGACTACACCTTTGCAGCTTCGCGCACGATGAGCCCAGCCTGGAAGCCGCAAGTTGGCGAGCTGCTGGTGGCGCGCGACATTCCGGCCGGCTCGACGGTGGTGTTGGAAGTGCCGCTTGACGGAGGTAATGACACGCCGTTAACGCTGAGTGGCAACCTGATTACCCAGCGGGATCAAATTGTGACCAGTTACCCGATTCGCGCGCAGTTTCAGCCAGCGGCCCAGTAGGTTTTGCTTGATGGGTACCTAGACGTGGCCGAGCGCGACGGGTAGGTTCGCCGCATGTCGACTCAGTGGACCACTCTTGCTCAAGACGTGCTCGGCGGCGCGGCCATTTCTCGCGACCAAGCGCGATCGATCCTTCATGCGCCTGCCGATGACATGTTGGCGCTGCTGGATGCGGCCTTTACGTTGCGAAAAGCGTATTGGGGCCGCCGGGTTTCGCTGCATGTCCTCGAAAATGCCAAGGTCGGTGATTGCCCTGAAGACTGTGGGTTCTGTTCGCAGTCGAGCAAACACGCCAGTCCGTCAGGTGAGGCGCCGATGAAGACCGTCGACGAATTGGTCGCCGGCGCGCGGCGCGCTGTTGCAGCCAAGGCCAAACGCTATTGCATGGTCACCGCAACCCGTGGGCCATCGAGCAAAGATCTTGATACGATTTGCGCTGCGTCGGAAAAAATCAAAGCGGAGATGGACATTGAGCTGTGTGCTTCGCTTGGCATTTTGAACCAAGCCAAAGCCGAACGGCTGGTTGCCGCCGGGGTTGATCGATTCAATCACAACCTGGAAACCTCCGAGCGCTACTACAATCAAATGGTTTCGACCCATACCTGGCAAGATCGCGTCGCCACGGTGCAAATTGCTAAACAAGCCGGCATGGATACTTGCTGTGGCGGCATTGTCGGCCTCGGCGAAAATGAGGATGATCTACTCGATCTAGCGTTCGCGTTACGCGACCTCGATGTTGATTCAGTGCCGGTCAATTTCTTGGATGCTCGGCCAGGAACGCCGCTTGAAGGTCGGCCGCTGGTTGAAGCCGGTTACGCATTGCGCGCGCTGTGCATGTTTCGCTTTGTGCATCCACGCACCGACTTGCGCGTCGCTGGCGGCCGTGAGCTGACCTTGCGCTCCATGCAAGCGATGGCATTGTATCCAGCCAATTCGCTGTTCACGCAGGGTTACCTCACCACCGGCGGTGCGACGGTGAGCGAAGATCATCAGATGATTCTCGATGCTGGCTTTGAACTCGAACTTGCCTCGGGCGAAACCGTGCCCGCGGATCCGCTCGCCATGGCCGCCGTACCGTTGCCGCGCACGCCACCGTTAGCGCAGCTCACGCGCCGCGCGTAGCGTCGTCTCGCCGCGCACGGTTACTTCGCACCAGTACTCTAATTGCACTCGTTGCGTAGCGCGCTACAATGCGCTGCAATGCCACGCATCTATAGCAAACCCTCCGACGACGAATTGCGTCAACGGTTAACTCCGATGGAGTATCAAGTTACCCGGATGGATGGCACCGAGCCGCCATTTCGTAATCGTTTTTTCGATCATCATGAGCCCGGGCTTTTCGTCTGCATTGCTACCGGCGAACCCCTCTTTGGTTCGACCGACAAGTTTGAGTCAGGCACCGGCTGGCCGAGTTTCACGCGTCCGATCGATTCCGCATTTGTCGTTGAGCACAGCGATGTGTCGCATGGGATGCGCCGCACCGAAGTCCGATCGAAGACCGGCGACTGCCACCTCGGCCACGTTTTTCCCGACGGGCCGCAGCCGACGGGGCTGCGCTATTGCATCAATTCTGCGGCGCTGCGGTTTGTGCCGTTGGCCGATTTGGCGGCGCTTGGTTATGGCGAATATGCCGCGCGCTGCGGTGGCTCAGGACGTGCGCCCGCGCTCGACAATGCGTGCGCGGTGGCGGTGCCTGGCTCGGTTGCCGTCGGCGCGCAAGGTACGTGTGCAACCACTTTGGAAACCGCCGTGCTCGCTGGTGGCTGTTTTTGGGGCATGCAGGAACTCTTGCGAAGCATTGATGGCGTGCTGGAATCCGAAGTCGGTTATATCGGCGGCAGTACGCCTAGCCCTGACTACGTTTCCGTTAAGGCCGGACGCACCGGTCACGCCGAAGCGGTGCGTATTGTGTTTGATCCAACCCGGCTCAGCTTTGCGGATCTGCTTGAGCATTGGTTTTTTCGCATGCATGATCCAACGACGCTCAATCAACAAGGCAATGACGTTGGTACCCAGTATCGTTCGGCGATTTTCACGACCAGTCCAGTCCAAGGCGAGATTGCGGCGCAGGTCATCGAGCGGGTGAATCGTAGCGGACGTTGGTCGAGTCCGGTGGTAACCACGGTCGTGCCGGCGACAGATTTCACGCCTGGCGAGGCGTACCACCAAGACTATCTGGTGAAAAACCCAGGCGGCTATTCTTGCCATTGGATACGGGCATGAGGCGCACGTTGTCCAAATCTGTGGTGGTGCGGAGTTGCGGCGTTACAGTGCTGGGTTTGGCAGCACCGTTTGGGTGCCGACAAATTCCGTTACTTGATTGATGGCCAGCTTAATCGCATCGGCGATAGCGGTCGATCGTGGATCGGCTTTGGCCATCATGCGCAGCCCGAGGTAAATTGCGACTAACAGGCGGGCCTTGCGCCGGGCGTCATCCATGGCGCTGTTGTCGTCGGTGACGGTCCGTGCTAGTTGCGCTGCAAACAAGTCTTCAATCGCAACTTGGTACGCTGCGGCCAGATCCGCGATATCGACATCAGATGCCGCCAGTTCAACTGCGGTATTTAAAATCAAACAGCCACGCCGCTTGTGGGCGTCCGGTTCAGCGAGCAAGCTTTCGAACAGGGCGGTAAAGCCCGCTGCAACCGTTGGTCGTGACGCAAAGTAACTCGTGAACGTGGTTAGTTGCTGTTCGCGATAGCGCACCAAGCACAGGCCTAACAAGGCGCGTTTATCGCCGAATGCATTGTAAAAACTCTGCCGACCGATGCCAATGGTCGACAATACGTCGTCGACGGATAGGGCGTGAAAACCACGCAACCAAAATGCTGTTGCGGCCTTAGCTACAACATCGTCTGCGACGAATTCACGCGGCCGGGCCACGACTCGGCTCAATCACGGTGCCGGGCAAAGCTCAGGTTTACCGCTCGAGAACGTCATGCTTGGAACCATGAAGGTACAGCCGTTAGGATCGATCGTCGGGTTTTGAATCGACGTGACGCCTTGGAACGTAGCGTCAGTGAGCGTGCCACTCGCGCCCATGGCACACGCCGTGGTGAATGTCAGTTTACCTGCCGTGGCATAGAACGATGCCGCTGGCGTGAAGGTCGACAAGTTGAGCTTGTAGCCCAGCGCGACGAATGGCGGCGTGCCTGGGTTGCTGCCGGACAACATGTATTCGTTGTTCAACAAGGTGCCGGTGCGGGCATAGCCAATTAAGGAGATGTTAAGATTGCTACCATCGGAAAACGGCGAGATAGCAACGTACGCACCGGGGACGTCGGTGCGCACCATGTCATTGGCGGTGGCGGTGACGGCGGCTGGCGCAAAAGCCGCAGGACAAGCACAGGCGCTCGCCGTGCAGACTTTGCCACTGGTGCATGTCACGCCGCAGGCCCCGCAGTTGTCTGGGTCCGAGGAGGTGTCGAGGCACGAGCCGGCGCAGGCCGTCAGGGGGGCGCAGGTTAGTGCATCCGGAGCAGCGTCGACCGCGGCATCAAGCAGCACGACCTGAGCGTCGACGCTGGAGTTGTTGTCACTGCACGC
Organism: Kofleriaceae bacterium; assembly: GCA_018057605.1. GTDB lineage: Bacteria > Myxococcota_A > Polyangia > Haliangiales > Haliangiaceae > JABFXX01. The sequence continues at coordinate 14,473 of JAGPDK010000075.1, forward strand.
AGCGAACGCACTGAAGCAACCAAGTAGTAAACCTGCGGCACTCAGTGTTGTTGGTCGTAGAATCATCGGTTTTTCCTATCGTCGCGTGCAAAGCCAAGTGCCATCGTTAGGTCGTTACGTCAACGCACCGTCGAGCGGCTTATTCTTCGAAACGACCTTTAACTTGGGTCGCGCCGTTTTTGACCAGGGTGTTGTAATATTCTTTTTGCGGGGTGCCATCGGCGATGGCCTTGTCGGCTTTGGCGAGCTCTTCTTGAACCAAACGATCCAAGGCGTCAAATGGCACCGCGCCATTCAAGAAACGACCATTGACGAAGAATGCAGGCGTGCCATTGACGCCAAGTGGGCTAAGCGCATCGCGGCTCGACGACATCCAGCTTTTGCATTCTGCGCTGGCGATATCGGTATCGTACTTCGCCATGTCGAGTTGCAGCGTCGCGGCCAATGCTTTGACGGCTTCGGGTGCAGCAGCGGCTTCTTGAATCATTGGGCGGCCACCTTCCATTTTGAAGATGCTGGTCCACAACGCCGAGTTCATTGCAGCGTATTTGCCTTGTTTGGCAGCCGCGCAAGCCGCCATTGCTGGTGGCACAGCCGAAGCGCCATGAATCAAAACGTACTTCGCGACCACGCGAACGTCTTTAGGGTACTTAGCAACGATTTGGTCAACGGTTGGTTTGACCAAGGCGCAGTACGGGCATTTGTATTCAAAGGCTTCAATGATAGTAACTTTGGCATCGGCTGGGCCTTCGAATGGGTCGATTGCATCAACTCGCACCGAGAACGTGGTGGAAGGATCTGGCTCGTTCGGTGGCAGCGCTTGTTCAAGCACTTGAATCACTTTGTCGAGACGGCGTTCAA
>JAGPDK010000489.1 GCA_018057605.1 Kofleriaceae bacterium
GTCAAAAAAGCAGGTGATAGAGTTGCTTTATGATGCAAGGTGCAAAGGTGAAGGCGGCCATCGATGTCGATGCGCTGGGTGAACAAATCGCGGAAATGTCAGCGCATATCGACGCTGCGATGCATCGAATGTTAACTGCAATTCGTGAATTTGATAGTGCTGCTGGCTGGCATGTGCACGGCGCGCTGTCGTGTGCGCATTGGTTGGCGTGGCCGGTTGGCTGGGATTTGCGCACAGCACGCGAGCGGGTGCGGGTTGCACGCAAGTTGGCAGAGTTGCCGCTGGTCGACGAGCAATTGCGACTCGGCGCGATGTCGTATTCACAGGCCCGGGCGACTACGCGGGTGGCGACGGCTGAAAAAGAAGAACTCTGGCTGGCGTACGCCAAGCGCATGCCAGCGTCGCAGCTTGATACATTGTGTCGTTCGTATGAGAACGTGCAAGCGTCTGATCAAGCGCACGGGGTGGAGGCTGGAGCGTTGGCGGCGGCACAAGTTGCGGCGCAGCGCACGGTGACGCGGCGGAGCCTCGACAACGGCACGGTGAAGTTTGAAGTGGTATTGCCCAGCGATGAAGCGGCGATCGTTTGGGCAGCGCTCAATGCTGCAATGGACACGTCGAGCGCGGCGCCGACTCCCGCGCGACCGTCGCCAGCAGAACCGACGCCCGCTGATCCGACTCCGGCCACCAGGGACTCAGGCGTCGGTAAACCTGCGGAGTGATCGTCGAAAATGTGACGAATGCTCAGACGGGCATCGGTCACAGTGGCCACGACGCAGGCTACGTGGTGGCCCGGCGGCGGCGCAGCAACAATCCAACGGTGAGTGCGGCGAGCAACCAAGTCTGAGGTGCGGTGCTGCCGGTTTCGCAGCAGCCTTTGCTTCGAGGCGTACCGCCACCATCGGGCGCGTCAGGTGGCACGCCATCGAGCACGCCGTCGCCGCCGCACTTGGGCCCGGTGACGCCGAATTGTTCGCGCAGCGACGGCCACATCAGGGATTCGCACGTGTCGTATTGCGGGGTGCCAGCCGGGCAGGCGACTGGCCCCGCGAGTTCAACGAAACGAAAGATTTTTTGCCATTGCTCGCCGTCGCTGGATCGGCCCAAGGCTAAAAAGTCTGGATCCCAGTTAGTGCCGCAGGTCAAAAGTTGGTGATCTTCGCGTTCACTCAAGCAGGTGGTTTTGGGTGAGTTCGCTACCGGGGTAAATGTCTGCCCCATGTTGGTGGAACGCTGCAACCCGGCGGTCGCCGAGGCGACTAAGACTGTATTGACATCACGAATCACGACGTTGCGAATTGCATCGGTGGTGCGCAGCACCTCGGTCCATGTCGTACCGCCATCAACCGTGCGATATAAAATATCGCCGCCGCCGGCATTCGCGGCGACCGAACGCAAGAACAGTAGATCGCCTACCGCTGGGTCAACGGCTTCAATGAGCACGGTTGGCGTGGCGGCCATGACCACGCCGGTGAGCGCTATCTCGGACCAGGTGGCGGCACCATCATTGCTGCGATACAGATGCGCTGCGGGTTGCGCAGCGTTGGGGCCAGCGATCTGATAGCCCGTCACCCAGACCCGTTGTTCATCGGTCCGTGCGACTTTGATGCTTTTGTACCAAACTACGTTCGAGGGCAGCCCCATCGCTGCAAACGTACGGCCCTGATCCGTTGATTTGTAAACGTCGTTAGGGTGCGCACTGTCGGCGGTAGCGACCCAAACATTGCCGCTTGCTGGCACATCGATCGCATCGACCCAAAGGCCATCAATGTTCCCGGGGCCCGGGGCTGCGTCGGCAGTCGCCGTGACAAACGTGCAGCCGTGGTCACGACTGATTCGTAAGCCTTGATAGGTGGTGGCGTAGATGGTGCCGTCGGCGGCGATGGCATAGTGCGGATCGAATGTGCCGGCGTAGCCAATCGATTGTTCGCAGATCCAGCGAAACGAACAACCATCGTCGGTGCTTACCAGCAGCCCAAACGTCGTCCCACTGTAGATCTCGTTAGGGTGGCCCGGTCGGTGATGCACGCTCATGGTCGCGGGCGGGCGCCCGTTGGCAAAGCTCACTGGCACCGCGGCGGCTAGGACCGCCAAAAACGCAACACCAGGTAGTAGCTGCCGACCCATTGTTGCCAACGCTACATCAGCTCGGCCGTGATGAGGTAGCTATTTGGTGTAAACAAGATAGCCAACGGCGGCAACGGCAGCCAACAGCAGCGTGATGAGGAGGAATACAATTTGGTTGGCCGAAGACGATGGCATTCGGCCCGCTGCGGTTTTGCCGCCGGCGTGTGGCGACAGGCCGCCTGGTGGATGCGATTTGGTTGCGTTACGAATTTGCGCTTGATACTGATCAAGCTGCGCGGCCGAGACATTGGGCCGGGCTGGCTGCGCGCCACCTTTGCCAATGGATGGCAACGACGGCACGCTCGGTTTAGAACCGCCGGGCATAATGGCCGGCGAACTCATGCGCGCTTTGACTTTGCTGCCCGCAGCGCCACTGACGCGCGATTTGCCAGTCGTGGAGGTTGGCGCCATCTCTTTGATCGCGCCATTGAGCCGGTCGGGCTCGGCAACTTTCTTGGCGTTGGAAAGAAACGCAAAGTACGAGTCCGGCATGTCGTCGAAGTCCATGACGAGGTCGCATTCGTCGCATCGGCATGTTGGTGGTTCGTGCGGTGCGGCACCCATATCCGAGGTCTCGATCAGCAGGACTTTCTCTTCGTCGCATTCCGGGCAAAAATACGGCACGTAAAAGCTCTTCACGACGCCGTTGCCGGTGAAGTTATTCACCAGGTTGATTTGGGCCACAATGGCCGGTGAGCACTCAACGAACACCGCTTTAGCGCCTTGGCTGTCGAGTTTGCCGAGCCAGTTGACCCAGTCGCGAACGCCGCACGAGTTGATTCGTTCAATTTCGCCGACGTCGATAAGTGCCGTGCCATTGGGGATTTTATCCACCAAATCGGCCAGCTCGTTATCTTCGTCGATAATGCCGCCTAGTTTAACGTAACTTACGTCGCCTCGTTGCTGAACACTAGATTGAAACTTTTGGCTCATAGCTTCTCCGTCGGGTTTGACGTAATCGTTGTGCGTTCCACTACAACTCGGACAGGTAAACCCCGATGAACCCTCATGCTAGCGGCTTTGACGTGGGCACGCTAGGCCCGCTTGGCCAAGATCCGTCGTTACGTCGATCGGATCGGCTCAAAACCGCGGGCCATGTAGGCGTTCGGGCTACGTTAGCCGAGGTGTAAACTACGCTGGAACCGCTAGCACGTCGCGCAGTCGTTGGTAATCGTCGCTGATGTAAAACCGCAATAAGTCGGGCCCGCCCAACACTGCTCCCAGGGCAATGGTTTCATCATGACTCGATGGCGTTTCGCCGGCCAAGCGCGCCACTGCCCAAATTGCTGCGGCGTAGTCGTCACATGCGAGCAGACCGCCGCGTTTGGCAACGGCAAGCGCGCTGTCGAGCCACGTCGCGACATCGCCATCTCGCACCAGGTGATAATTGTTTTCGATAAAATGTTGCGCTGCCGGCGGCAGGCCAGCGACGAGCTCCATGGCAATCGACGAGCGGCTCTCTGGTGCTGACAAAATTGACTTGAGCAATGCTGTCAATTCGCGACGTTGGCGTGAACCCAAGGTTAGCAAGAATGCGTAACCTCCGCGGATTGCTTCGAGGCCGTAGCCCAAGATGAAGCGTTGGACTTCTGGTGTTTCGTCGGCAAACGACCGATCGAGCACGACCATCGGGCGGGGAAACGCCATGGCCGCCATCATGCCGGGCACACGTTCACCAATGAACACCTCGGGCGCGACCTTCATGGTGGCGCACAATTCGGTGAGCGTTGGTGAAAAATTGAATTCGTCTTGGAGTCGCAGTGCCACCAAGCGGCTGCCGATGGTGGCGGTGGCGAAGCGGGTGGCGATGGGTTCGGCCAACGCATCAAACACTTGGCCGACGATCGATTTGCTTGCAGGCATTAGTAAATATTGGCTGCGCATGTCGGCCGACAACGCTTGCTGCACGACGGCGGGCGCGCGCACGGCGCGCAACTGTTGTGATGTGCTGCCGTCGGATTCCTCGGAAAATCCTAATAACGTGAGCGCCGACAATACGCGATTGGCGCGGATGGTATCGCCGGCACGATTGTAAAATGACGCCAGCAAGCGATACGCCGGGGCATGGTGTAAGTCGCGGTCGATCACTTTTTTGAGTTCGGCAATCGCTTTGCCGAGATCCGTCACGGCATAGATCTCGGCGAGGGTTACGCGATCGCCAGCGTTGTCGGGCTCGACGTTGAGAATCCCGCGGTAGGCATCGATCGCGGCTGGGCGGTCACCGGACGCCAACAAAATGCGTGCGAGGCCACGTTGC
>JAGPDK010000490.1 GCA_018057605.1 Kofleriaceae bacterium
CTCAAGCCACGGGCGAGGCGCAGTGCAGTAGAACTTGTTCCAGAGTTACAGCCAAGGCGGAGCCGACACCGCTCGGATGTATGGAGGCACTGGCCTAGCGCTAGCGATCTGCAGCCGCCTAGCCGATCTGATGGCTGGCGAGCTTGAACTGGAAAGTGCGCCAGGGCTGGGCTCAACTTTCAGTGTCACCGTTACCCTGCCAATCACTTCGATCGCCGCAGAACAATTGCCCGACCCACCCGTGATCCTGAATTTAGCGCGCATGCAGTCCGCCATTCACAAAAGCGCGAACCTCAATTCACGAATCGTGCTGGTGGTGGATGATCATCCGGTTAGTCGCAAACTCATGGCCATTCAACTTGGGATCATCGGCTTGCGGGTTGAAATTGCGGAAAACGGTGAAGTCGCGTTTAGCAAATGGCGCGAAGGCAAGTTCGACGCCATCATCACCGACTGTCAGATGCCTAAAATGGATGGCTATGCGCTAACCCAGGCCATCCGCGCGATCGAAACCCAAGAACAGCGGCCCCGCATTCAATCATCGCTTGCACGGCGAACGCGCAAGATGGCGAACCGGAGCGCTGCTACCAGGCTGGCATGAATGAGCTGTTGGACAAACCGGCCAAGCTAGATCTCGTGACGGCAATCTTGTTGCAGTTTGAGAACTTATCCGAGATTCGGCCGCTACCGAATGCTCACAAGCCAGCGTCGGCCGCCGCCGAGGAACCAACCCTTTGCGATCCTGAGATGCTAAATCAGCTTTACGACGACGCCTCCGAGAAAGCGGCAATTCTGCAGGAGTTCATGGCGCAGGCATAGGTTGACCTGGTCGACATGAACGCGATGGTGGCGCAGCAAGACATTAGTTTTCGGAGATTGGCTCACCGCCTCAAGGGCGCGTGTGGCGCAGTGGGTGCGAACGAACTTGTGGCTGCTTACATGGCCGCCGAATACTCGGAGCCACACGCCATGCGCGAAGCCTCCGCCGCCCTGGCGGAAACGCTGGCTCGCCTGGTTGCATATTTGGCGTAAGGACGCCGCATCAATTCAGCAGCGCTCATAAGCTTTGAGCAGCCTGTTGAGATGTAGGCGGTCCCCGCACCCACGAGTGGATCATGAAAGTGACGTACCATCTTGGGTAGCGTCGACGAAGCGAAAATCTCGTTAGCGTCCATTAGTAGAACACCTGTGTCCATTTGGAACGCCAACGTGTTTCAAGCCCGCAACGACGTATGTGTTGGTTGCCTTAGCCGCCTGCCGCGCGTCGAATGTGGAACACCGTAGACCACGAACGACGGCTCCACAACTTGGCCACAAGTTTGCAATTGAACCATCGCATGAGCAGCACCTACAACTCTGGACGTAAGCATCGAATTCTTATGGTTGAAGACGATCCGGTACATTCGCGCGTCGTGGGCAAATGGCTGACGGCGGCAGGGTATGAGATTCTCGCGGTCGACTCCTTCGCCGGCGCTATTGCAGCGCTCAAGGGTCGTTGGGATGCAGTGCTGTGTGACTGTGATCTCCCTGATGGCAGTGGGCTTGAAATCGCGCGAATCGCCAAGCTTACCTATCCACGGTTACCTTTTATCCTCATCACGGCCGGCCAACAGGCCGAGCGCGTGGTGCAAGCAGTGCGCTACGGCATCGATGACATGATGCTCAAAATGGCCCCACTTCGTCGTGAGCAACTCGTCGCCCGCCTCGCGGAACTCATCGAAGCCACCACCGAAGCCACCCCTGAACCCTCTGAAACCGTGTTAGCCATTGGCGCCCATCCTGACGATGTTGAGATCGGCTGCGGTGGCGCACTACTACAACATGTACAAAATGGCCATCGCGTCATCATCTTGACCATGTCGCACGGCGCCGCTAGTGGCGACGAGGCAGTGCGCAGCCAAGAAGCGCACGAAGCCGCCAAGCTGCTTGGCGCCGAACTTATTCTCGGCAACTTGCCGCATACCAAATTAGATGAAGGCGGCGAAAGTATTCGCCTGATTCAACGCACGGTGGATGCGTATCAGCCGAATCGCATCTACACCCACAGCGTGAATGATGTGCATCAAGATCATCGCAACATCGCCCGCGCATCGTTGTCGGCAATTTGCGCAGCAGCCCAGGTCGCCTGCTATCAAGCGCCGTCGGCGACCGTCGACTTTCGGCCAACCATGTTTATAAATATCCAGCGTCAACTGGAGCAAAAACTCGAATTGATCAAAGCGTACCGTTCACAATGCCAAAACGCTGCGCATCTAGCACCCGAGCAAATTCGTGCCAACGCACGCTATTGGAGCAAATACACGAGCAGTGAAGGCGCGGAGCCTTTCGAGGTCATACGGTCTTGCGCTTAGATCGCAATGACAGTTACGGTTCCCGCGTGGGTGTTGTGCTGTGCCGGATTCTCTTGGTGGAAGACGATAAGGGCATTAGTGCCCTTACGAAACATCATTTGACTGCGTCGGGCTACGAAGTATTCACGGCCTTCGACGGAGCGTCGGCATTAGCCATGTACCAAAGCGTGCAGCCCAACGCCGTGTGTCTCGACCTTGGCCTGCCCGACATGTCCGGCATGGAGCTATTCGAGCAGTTGCGGCGGCTCGACCATGCGGTTCCGATTTTAGTATTGACTGCCGATGATCAGGTTGCCACCGCCGTACACGCGATGCGTGCTGGTGCCTATGACTACCTGGTCAAGCCCGTTGAACGCGTAAAACTCCTGAGCAGTTTAGCGGCCGCAGTTCGCATGCAACGGCAAGCTGAATCTAGCGCGACCAGTTCTCCGGTGCCGGGGCGGCATCCAAATTTGATTGGCGACTCGCCGTTGATGCGGATGTTGTTCCAACAAATTGAGCGCGTTGGCGAAAGCAACATTTCCGTTCTGCTGCACGGCGAGAGCGGGACCGGCAAAGAACTTGTCGCCAATGCAATTCACAATCAAAGCCCACGGCGTACCGGCCCATTTGTCGCCATCAACTGCGCTGCGATTCCTGAAGCCTTGCAGGAAGCCCAGTTATTTGGCCACGAGCGCGGCGCTTTTACCGGCGCCACCCAGCGCCACATTGGCCGCTTCGAGCAGGCCGATGGCGGCACGTTATTCCTCGACGAAGTCGCCGAGCTGCGTTTAGATCTACAAGCTAAATTGTTACGCGCATTGCAAGAACGCGTGTTTCACCGGGTCGGCGGCCAAACCGAAGTGCGCAGTGACTTTCGCGTGATCGCCGCCTCCCACAAAGATTTGCTGCATGCGGTCACCACTGGGCATTTCCGCGAAGACTTGTACTTTCGGCTGGCAGTTTTTGAAGTAGAAGTCCCTGCACTCCGGTCACGCGGCGACGATATTATCTTGCTTGCAAATCATTTCTGTAACTACTACGCGGCCGAAGCGCGTAAAGCTGCGAGCATTTCGCCTGCCGCGCTTGAAGTATTGCAACGCTATGATTGGCCTGGCAACGTACGCGAGTTGCAAAGCGCTATCCACCGCGCAATCATTTTGTCGAACACTGCACAGATTCTGCCAGCTGACTTGCCGCCAAGGCTGACTCGCGCCCCCATAATGTCAGGTGCCACCGTACTGGCCGTGCCAGCCACGGCCAGTAGCATTTCTGCAGCAGGATCCTCGGCGGCATCTTCAGCATTTACAGGGGAGCGCAACGGCGCTGGCAACGCCAACATGTCGTGCCCAAACAGCGACGTACCCGATGGCGACCTGGAAGCAGTTGAAAAGCGCACCATCATCGCTGTGGTCGGTCGCACGGGTGGCAACATGACGCTCGCTGCGCGTGAGCTCGGCATTGGGCGCACCACACTGTACCGAAAACTAAAAAAATACGGCCTAGCCTACTAAGGACTTGTGCATAAATTACTGCCCCTTCTTTGTGCCGATCCATCGCGACTGGCCGCGTTGCTCGTCAGTCACATACCGACGGGTATGCTCCTTCCTCGCGCCTTGCCATTCACGTGACTCGACCCAAATATTGGGTCAGTAATTCATGTACAAGTCCTAAGCGCCAGGCACCGGCGGCATCGCGGGCAACGTGAATGGGCGGCGCGCCCGTTATGGCATCACGTAGTGCACGCAGCTGCGCCTATTCATCCATTCCGCACTGTAGATTCCCGCGCAAACCGCATTGCATCGTGAATGCCGGCAACGCGTGGGCAGCGGCAGCTACGGACAACGTCCGGCGCGGTCGTCACGGATGACGGCAAGGTGCCTTGCCCTGCCCGCTAGTCCGCAGCCGTGACGCGGGCCTGACGCAACTGCTGCGCTGTTCCGGTTAGACACGCATGGCCCCGGACAGGCTTGCATCCGGGACACCATTGCCTCGATTCGGGACAACGCAAGGTTGCAACTGTTTGCATTTCCCACAATGCACCGTCCAGG
>JAGPDK010000491.1 GCA_018057605.1 Kofleriaceae bacterium
GGTGCGCAGTGGCGGCAACTATTTGATGACCGTTGGCGTGCGATCGCCGCACCGCACAATTCCGGGGTATGGGGCAAACACGAATGGGTTGCGCCACAACTGCAGGCGGCGAATATTGTTTCGATGGCCGAAGGCGGCACCCACCTGACGCCGGTGCCACGCTATGCCCGCGATATTGGCCTTAATCATGTGTGGGTCAAACAATGCGGCATTTCGCATAGTGGTTCGTTCAAAGATCTGGGCATGACCGTGCTGGTGTCGATGGTGAATCAGATGATTACCGACGGAGCGCAGGTCCGCGCGATCGCTTGTGCTTCGACTGGCGACACCTCGGCCGCGTTGTCGGCGTACGCTGCGGCGGCCGGCATTCGGGCGGTGGTGATCTTGCCACGCGGTAAAATCTCGACGGCGCAGTTGGTGCAACCGTTGGCCAACGGCGCATTGGTGTTAGCGATCGACAGTGACTTCGACGGTTGCATGGCATTGGTCCAGCAGTTAGCCGATCGCGAAGGCGTGTACCTAGCGAACTCAATGAACTCGCTGCGCCTCGAAGGCCAAAAAACCGTGGCGATCGAAATCACCCAGCAACTCGGCTGGGACGTGCCGGAATGGGTGGTGATTCCTGGCGGCAATCTTGGCAATGTTGCAGCGCTTGGTGCCGGTTTTGACATGCTGCTAGCGACCGGGGTTATTAGCAAAAAGCCGCGAATCTGCGTCGCTCAGGCCGCGCACGCCGCACCGCTGTACACGAGCTACCGTAATAACTGGGCGCCGCTGGTGCCGGTGAAAGCGCAAACCACGCTCGCGTCAGCGATCCAAATTGGCAATCCGATTAGCTTTGCCAAAGCGGTGCGCACGCTCAAGGCTTACGATGGCGTCGTCGAAATCGCCACCGAAAGCGAATTGGCCAATGCCGCGGCGCGCGCCGATCGCGCCGGCTTGTTTACCTGTCCGCATACCGGCGTTGCGCTTGCAGCAGTTGAAAAGTTGGCGGCGCGTGGCGAAATCAAACCCAGCGATCGCACCGTGGTTATTTCGACGGCCAGTGGGCTTAAATTCGCCGATTTCAAGGTGGGCTATCACGAAGCGCGCCTTGCTGATGTCGAGGCAACCCATCGCAATGTGCCGGTCACCCTGCCGGCTACTTACGACGCTGTGCGTGATGCGTTGCTCCAGGGCCTCGATCGCTAAAGCGTCCGCTGCCACGTAGCGCTTGCTAGCGGGAGCGCACCGGTATAAGTCGGACTAGAGATCAGGCGTCTATACGTCGGACCCGCTGGGCGGCGGCGGGCGGCACGAAAACAACCATGCGGATGATCGCTGCTTTGACGCTTGGTCAAAGCGCTGCCGGTCATGGCTGACGCAGCACTGCGGCGAGGCAAGCTCACTGGGTGGCAGCGCTTGGCTAAGAACTTTGTGCGAACTGTCAGTTTTTGACTAATTGTGCTGGCTAAGCTGGAAACTTCATTATAGGGTTCAATGGTTCGACCATTGAACCTTGTAATAACATCAACAGATCTCGCAAGGACTCTATGACAAAAATGATGCATTTCCGCATGGTTGGAGTTGCTAGCGCCGTGACTTTGCTGGCTGCGGTGGCCGGTCCAGCGTCTAATGCCATGGCGCAGTCCGGGGCTGCGCCGGCATCGCCGGCGGTGCCAGTACCGACGCCGATGCCACCGCCTGCTGAGGAGCCGGTACCTGGCCCCGCAACCTCGGACGCGCCAAGTGCCGTGCCCCTGGTGGCACCGACATTAGCCCCAACGCTTACCACGCCTGAGGCCTCTGCATCCTCGATCACCTCGGCGACTACGGAGGCGCCACAGCCGTTGCTACCCGATGTTGACGACGGCGAACACGGTCCGAAATCACCTGCGGCCGCCACCGGCTATGCAGTGTTGGGCGCGTTGTCAGGTCCGGTCTTGCTGGGCCTTGCTGCGGCAGTCCCAAATGGCAACAGGGGAAGTGATCAGTCTACCCTTGGCCTTGGGCTGCTCAGCGTTGTCGGGTTCCTCGCTGGTCCCTCCGCTGGGCGCTGGTACGCCGGTGAACTTGGCGGGGGCCCTTTACTGGCGCGCTGCTTTGGCTCCGGGCTGGTACTACTCGGCGCAGCTTCTGTTCGTGGGGGACCCGAAAACCTGCTCCCCTTCCTGGTCGCGGTCGGCGGCGTTGGCTCCCTTGTCGTAGTAACCGCGATTTATGATGTCGCCACCGCGGGCGATCGGGCTCGTGAGTACAATCGCAACCATCGCAGCCGTGGCGGTGCCAACCTAACGTTCGCGCCGCTGGTGCAACGCAGCGAAGGCCGCACCGGCACCATGGGCACGACCACCGGGCTGATGCTCGGCGGATCGTTTTAACCGCGCAATCGCAGTGCGCGCATCGAAACCCATACTTGCCAAGGACTGTATGACCCGTCAACTTCATCACGGCATGTTGGGCCTTGTTCGATCAGCCGCATTGTTTAGTGCGATGGCAGGTTCAGCGATGACTGCTACTGCGCAGCCTGGTGTTGCGCCGCCTCCTTTGCCACCCACCGAGGTAGCAGCACCGTCGCTGGAGCCAGAGCCAGAGCCAGAGCCAGTGTCAGCGCCAGTGTCTGATCCAAATCCGATTCCACCGTCGTCAGCGGAGCCAACACCGGGCCCGGCAACCGTGGAAGGGCCAAGTGGGCTGCGCATAGTGGCACCCATTGTGGTGCCGCCGTTCATTATGCGTAAGCTTACGTCACGGCGATCGCCTAGGCCAACCACCGTCGACGACGGCGAAAATGGACCAAAATCACCTGCGCGAGCAAGCGCCTATGCGCTGGTGGGTGCCTTGACGGGGCCGGTGTTTTTAGGATTGGCAAGTGCGTTTGACCGCAGTAGAGGTTCTGGATTGAGCCTGCTCAGCCAGTTTGGGTTTGTCGCTGGGCCATCTTTCGGGCGTTGGTACGTTGGTGAAATAGGCGGAGGCACGATGGCCCTGCGTGGCTTGGGCTGGCTCGTAGACGTCATGGCAGATGATCTTGGCCGCGCATACGGATTTGGTAACCGCAACTTTGCCCCTGGGGTCGTTTTTCTAGGTCTATATTTAGGCACCGCGATTTACGATGTCGCAACCGCTGACGATCATGCGTGTGCGTACAATCGGCGCTCTCGCAAAGCAGGCGGTACCAAGCTCGCTGTGGCGCCGCTGCTGCAACGCGGTGAAAGCACGTTAGGGACTACGGCGACGACCACCGGGCTGATGCTCGGCGGATCGTTCTAGTCGTCAGCACCGCTAGCGCAGCGCCACGGTCGAAGAATTGCTTTGCATTGCTCGATGCGAGGAAACGCTCGACGCCAAATTGCTAGCGTCGGGGTAACGCCATCGCCTCATGAATCGACTACGGTTGCCGTCGTGTGGAACGCTCCATGACCGCGCCAAAGCAGGAATCACCCAACAGTAAACCGAGCCCGGAAATGGAGCGCACTAGCGCACGCTCAAAGCGAGGCCCGTCGACGGAGCTAGTGCGGCGCGTTGCCGTGGTGCTCCTGCTCCTTGTGACGGCGTTTCAAAGTGCTTTGGCAGCCGGCGCTCCGTGGGGTGAAGCAGCATGGGGTGGCGCTAATGCAGGGACGCTACCAACCGGGTTCCGAGTTGCGAGTGTGGCCTCGGCTGCGATCAACGGCGGCTTGGCTGCATTGGTAGGCGGGTACCTCGGTGCTGGCCGCTGGGTTCATCGCAGCATCCGCGGCATGAGCGTGTTTTTTGGACTTGGCGTAGTTATGAACGCAGCTTCGCCCTCGGTCATCGAGAAGTTGATCTGGACGCCGGTAACGCTCGCGCTGGTCGTACTACTTTGGCGCCGAGCCAACGCGCTCAAGCAGCAGGGCTAACCTGCCACATGAGCCACGTCCGACCAGCGCTTGGTCGCTTACTTGCCCTGCGCAACAACGGCCGCGCGAATATCTGCGCCCCATGCGCCGAAGCTGCGGCTACTCGCATCCCACACAAACGTGCGTACGCCGGTACGTGAAAATACAAACGTATCGTGTTTGACGGCGCCAGGCTCCATTTCGATCCACGCTGGACGACCTGCAGCGGGATCGGTAAACACCGGAACTTTTACGATCGAATTAAAATCTGTGGCATTGGCATCCGACAGGACGACAAATTGCACAGGGTAGCCTTCAGCGATCAGTGACTCGGACAGTGCTTGAAGGGTCCCAGCCTGGGACCTACAAGCACCTCAAAACCCTTCGAGTAGTGTCACCACCACAATCTTGTCGTTAAAGGTGTCCAGGCCGTAGGTTTGTCCGGTTTTCGGACTAAGCGGTTGCACATCTTTGAGCTTCCAGGTTGGCAACACGGCGGCGCGGGGGGCGTCACCAAGTTTGGCATCAAGGCCGTTGC
>JAGPDK010000492.1 GCA_018057605.1 Kofleriaceae bacterium
GTTCCACCGCAACCCTTGGGAACGTGGTGAACCTTCAACAACCGCGCAGTGCAGATACTCGTGAAACAATCGCTGTGAGGCCCTGCGGGGCCATTTAGCCGCTGCCAGCGGGGGTGGCACGCATTTTGGAATGCTGTCCCATATGCGTAGGAACTCGTCTCGTTTGATATCCAACCTTGTTCTGTTTGTGGCGACCGCGGTAGCGACAAGTGGCTGCGGTCAGTTCAACAAAGAAGGCAAACTTAATCCTGGCGGCTGCGATGGACCGAATAAATACGACATTGACGCTGGGCCAAGCACCCTCGAGGACGCGCCGCGCTAAGAGAATACGTGAACGGACGGGTGAACGGACGGGTGAACGGTCGGCTCACTGAGGCTCCGGAGGGAGCGCGGTGGAGCTTGAGCGAGTGCGCTGCGGCTGGCAGCGCGGCCGCGTAGGTTGGTGCTCGCGCGCAGCCTGATGCGCCGCCGTCGCGTCGCGAGTGGGTTGCGGTAGGTGATAGCGATGATGGGCATTGCGCGCAGTTTGCGAACGGCTGGTAGGTCGGATGGCGCATGCCGAATTTGAATTGGCGATAGTTGTCGAATTGAATACACCGATTGGCCTTGGAGGCGTGTCCGGTTGTGCGTCCGGGTTTCGGACTTGAATTTTTTGTTGAAATCGGAGCGATATCTTCTCAATTTATGTTGACATGATTTTTCAGGCAAGAATCGGCATGCCAGCTGCGCGCATGCAAATCACTGGTGCAAGGCCGCCAACACTGCGACACGAACCGATAGTCGGCGCTGGTGAATTTCTTTCATGGCACTGAGCGTTCGCGGCGCAGGGAGCCAATCACAGCATCGAAAAAGTAGATGGTAGTATGTTCATATGGAAAATGGTGCAGAGGTGAAGGTGGCGTTCGACGTCGATGCGCTGGGTGATCAAATTGCTGAAATGTCAGCGCATATCGACGCTGCGATGCATCGGTTGTTAACGGCGATTCGTGACTTCGACGTTGCCTCGGGCTGGCATGTGCAAGGTGCTTTGTCGTGTGCGCATTGGTTGGCGTGGCGGGTGGGTTGGGATTTACGCACGGCACGTGAGCGAGTGCGAGTAGCACGCAAGCTGGCGGACCTGCCGATGGTCGACGAGCAATTGCGACT
The DNA here is from genome assembly GCA_018057605.1 of Kofleriaceae bacterium. Classification (GTDB taxonomy): domain Bacteria; phylum Myxococcota_A; class Polyangia; order Haliangiales; family Haliangiaceae; genus JABFXX01. Next base: position 1,147 of record JAGPDK010000492.1, read on the forward strand.
TGGTGCAATGTCGTATTCGCAAGCCAGGGCTATTTCGCGGGTGGCGACGGCGGAAAAAGAACATCTCTGGGTCGCGTACGCTAAACGCATGCCAGCGTCGCAGCTCGATAAATTGTGTCGTTCGTATGAGAACGTGCAAGCGTATGATCAAGCGCACGAGGTGGAGGCTGGAGCGATGGCAGCGGCACACGTCGCTGCGCAGCGCACGGTGACTCGGCGAACCCTCGATAACGGCATGGTGAAGTTTGAAGTTGTACTTCCCAGCGATGAAGCGGCGATCGTTTGGGCGGCGCTCAACGCTGCAATTGACACATCGAGCGCAGAACAGACGCCCGCAGAACAGACTCCCGCAGAACCACTGCCCGCTGAACCGCTAACCGCAAAAGCACAGACATCCGCCGACCGTGGCCGGCAGCGTGCCGATGCGTTCATGAACATTATCCAGGATCGCGTGCGCGGAAAACGCCCCCAGCGCACCCCGGTCGAAATCATCATCACCATGCCCCACGCCGGGCTGCACGGTTCAGCGGAGCCGTCGGCTCTTGCCATGATGGCCGACGGCGAACTCATCGCTACTTCCTCCGCGCGACGCTTGTGTTGCGACGCTGGCGTGGTGGTTGCCAAGGTCGACGCCCAAGGCGTGCCGCTCTCGGTCGGCCGCAAGACCCGCACGATTCCGGCCGCAATCAAGCGTGCATTATTGCTACGCGACCGCACTTGCCGGTTTCCGGGTTGCACGCACAGCCGCTACGTCGACGGTCATCACATCGAGCACTGGGCCAACGGCGGTGAAACTGCGTTAGCGAACCTCATGTTGTTATGCAGCGCCCACCATACGCTGCTGCACGAGGGCGGCTGCCGCGTCGAAGTAAACGGTGCCAACGGTGCTGGTGGCTGGAACTTTTTCGATCATCGCAACCGTCTCATCGACGCGCAACCGGCTCGCACAACTTCGAACAACTTCGGCGCGCGACGTGGCCTCGCAGCGATACACGATGCGCAGGCGGAACTCGCCATTACGGCCAACACCAACACCTCGAAATGGACTGGCGAACCGATCGACTACGCGAGGTGCATCGACTACCTGGTGTGATCGCGGCGGTCGAGTATGCGTTCAACCCTTCACGCATGTATGAGCGCGATGTTGCAGGGTTCGAATATTTTCCGTTCCTGGTTAATGACGCAGCGAGGCTGCGATACTCGATAGCGACGGCAGCGGTTGCAGCAACGGTGCCGCGCCCAGTTGGACCCGAACTTCGTGGGTCACCATGTGCTGACCATCGAGGTCTCCGACCGCAATGCTATTAGCCGGCATAACCCGGCCATTCAGAATGAGCTTAGCCACACCACGGGTGATGCGTTGCGGATTTTCAACGACGATGTGGAGTTCGTTGGCTCCGAGGCGTACCCACATTTCAAAACCTGGCCAGGTCGGCGGAATGCACGGATCGATCTGTAAGTTGCCATCGCGGGTTTGCAGCCCAAGAATGGCCTCGACGCCGAGGCGCCAGATCCACGCCGCCGAGCCAGTGTACCAAGACCAACCACCGCGGCCTATCCAAGGTGCACAACTATAGATGTCACCTGCAACGACATATGGCTCGACTCGATATCGCGCGATATCCGACGCTGACGTGGTGCGCAACACCGGATTAAGTAAGCGAAAAATTCGATCGGCTTTGGCACCGTCTTGTAAGCCGACATGGGCCAAGCCAAGCCAGGCCGCAGCGTGAGTATATTGGCCACCGTTTTCACGGATGCCGCGCGGATACCCACGGATGTAGCCAGGATCGTGCACGGTGGTGTCGAAGGGCGGTGCCAACAACAGCACGAGTCGGTCGGCCTCGCGCACCAACAATTGCTCCGCCGCTGCCACCGCTTGATGGGCGCGGTCACTGTGGTTGGTGTGGGCTGGCTGGCTCAGTACCGACCACGATTGCGCAATCGAATCGATTCGACATTCACGATTTTTGGCTGAGCCAAGCAAGGAGCCATCATCATGAAATGCTCGTTGATACCAGCCGCCATCCTATGCAACGGAATCGATCTGAGCCCGGAGCGCGTCGGCCCGAGCCCGCCACGGACTAACAGGTGCAGCCGCTTCAGTGCGCTCGGCCAAGCCAGCGAAACGCTCCATCGTTGCGCACAAAAACCAACCGAGCCACACGCTTTCGCCACGACCTTCGGCACCCACCCGGTTCATGCCGTCATTCCAATCGCCGCCAGCCATCAACGGTAGACCGTGAGCACCTTGGGTTACCGCGCGCTCCATCGCTCGTCGACAGTGCTCGAACAGCGTGGCCACGTGTTTCGACGTAGCAAAATGCGCGTAGCGATCATCTTCGTCAGGCCGCAGCGGCTCCGCCGTCAAAAACGGCAACAATTCATCGAGAATCGAAGCATCACCGGTAGCCGTCACATATTCGCCCGTTACAAACGGCAACCACGCCATATCATCGGAACACCGCGTGCGCACCCCACGCCCGAGCGGTGGATGCCACCAATGCAAGACATCACCATCCTCGAACTGATGTATCGCCGCATTCAAAATTTGTTCACGCGCCATGGCCGGCGCTACCTGGAGCAACGCCAACACATCTTGTAATTGATCGCGAAAGCCAAACGCGCCGCTCGATTGGTAGTACCCGGTGCGGCCAAAAATGCGCGCAGCGACAGTTTGATACAGCAACCATCGATTGAGCATGACATCCGTCGACGGCTCAGGCGTTTTGACCCGCACTTGGTCGAGCAACCCATCCCAAAAAACCTTAAGGTCAACCCAAGCTTGGCCGACCGCACCAGGTTGTGCAAAACGCGCGATGAGTTGTACCGCCTCGGCGCGACTCGCCGCTTGGCCAACGAGAAAGTAGGTTTCCAACTCTTGCCCAGGTGCTAGCTCCAAATGCACCTGCAATGCCGCGCACGGATCAGCCCCAACGTCGTCGCGATTGGATAGGCCCCACCGCTCCAAGCCCTCGGGGAATTCATAACTGCCACGCCGGCCGATAAACTCGGTGCGGTCAACGGTAAAACTATGTGGCACATGATGCGCCGCCACAAACGCAACGCGGCCAGCAAATTCCACATTCCAATCACATGCCGCAAGCAAACAATGATTGGCCCGATCAAACTCGGAAACAATATGGGCGCGTTGCGCCGTGGGTTGCCGTCCCAACACCCACTCGGCGTAATACGTTGCCGTAATTCGCCGATGGCGGGCCAGCCGATTGGCA
>JAGPDK010000076.1:0-12995 GCA_018057605.1 Kofleriaceae bacterium
GAACCAGCGGCAGATAGGTTCGTTTGAATGGCGTTGCGTGAATTTGGCGGCGCGTAGTTGGGCTTCCGCCCGATAATAACGCAAGCGATCTGTTTGAGTGATAAATACATCGATGTCGCGGGTAGGGCGTGGCGGTGCTGCGCCTGGGTCTGAAATCAAGAATTGAACGATTGCTCCGCCGGTGTACACAACATCCTCTCGGACTGCGGCGAAGACTTCGGCTACTGCGCCAATTCTGTCTCTCAAACTTCTCATGTGTCGCTCGTTTGTAAATTCAACAACGCAACAAAAAGTTCGCCTCCAATTTTGCGCTCGCGTGCGGAGCCGCTGCGAATTGCGTCGACCAGCGCAAGGGCCTGATGAAGTAGTGGATCGTTCTTGGCAGCGAGGGGTACTGACGGATAAATGGGCACAAGGGCTTCGCCGCGCGTCGTGCCGTCGGCCGTAGGCCAAACCGGAAATCTATCTGCCGCAATATGGGCGTTTAGTGGGGCCGCGCCGTGGGCGGTTGGTAGACCTCGGGTTTCAGCGCCGCGTTCGGGTGGGAAAACATATTTTGCGCCGTGAAGTACAAATTCAGTCAACGCACTGTTGTTGGCTCGAAACCAAAGCAACTTTTTAGGTCGCGGAAGAACCCTGTCCGAATCTTTCCGGACCCAAAGCTTTGGTGAAAGTAATCCAGATTTTACAGCTCGTTTCGCTGCTGCGTGAACTTCGGATGGTGCCATTCCAAGCTGCGTTGCCAGAATCGCGTAGGTTGACGCTTGCCCAGGATGCATTGCGATTTTGAGCACAACCAACAAATCTTGGGACTTCAAGGCCATGTAATTGTTTTATATTCTATATTCGCGAATTGCGAATAGCTATGTATTTTTCAACTTTTGCAATAGCGGCACCGGGTGCTGGGTCAGCGCTGTGAGAGCGCAACGGCACCTTCGGTCGTGGTGACCGGTGCTGCGCGGCTTGGGGCGGAGCGTAGTTCGAACGCCGACGGAAACTCGGTAGGTCGGAGCTGCCCAAGTTCGCGCTCGCATAACGAACTCCACGACGAAAACCAGCCAAGTTCGGTGGAGCGGCGCAGACACCCACTGTACGCGGCAATGGCCTGGGCTTCGATCGGCTCGGCGATGGCGGTGAGCGCATCGCAGTAACTGGCGATTTTGAGTTCGGCAAATTCGCCGGTGCGCACGGCGGCTGGGAGTTCGGCGCTGTACAGCTGGTCCGATAAACTCTGCATAATCTGGCCAATGCGCGATGCTGCGGCAATTGCGTTGGATGCTTCTTTGGTAGCGAATACAGCTTGGTATTTTTCGCGTGCGGTCGCACCGGCGCGTAGTTTGCCTTGGAGCCAATGCGTGAACCGCTGGTTCGACGCGGCCGCGACCGCGGGCTTGCGCGGATCAAAATCAAGCCCGGTCGGAAACCCAATCGCGATGTAGTTTTCAAAATCGACTTCGGCCAAGTGAAATTGCGCAACGGCGAGGGCGTAGGTCGCCGCAGCGAGGGCATTGCCGGTCAGCTTGCTGGTGGCACCGTTAGCAAGGGTGATGGCCCCACGAAAAGCTGTTTGCGCGGCCAACACGTCGCGCGGGTCGCGGGTTATCACCGTCACGTTGGCTTTGCTAGCCAAGCCGCACTGCGTTGGTAACGCTGCGTCTCGACGCTGCCGTTGTCGCGTGAGGTTCGCCCCGAGCGCGCGTTCGCGTTGCACGCGGATGCACTGGCCGTCGAGTGATGGCACGGGGCAAGCTTGTGTCCACAATTCTTGGCCGAGTTTAGTTTGTGCCGCAATCAAGTGTTCAACCGCACCGGTCCGCCCAAAGCGGGTGATGTAATCGCGCAGGTGGCGAATCATCGCCGGCCGATCATGTTGTTTGTCGAGCACCGCAGTCAAACTCCATTGCGCCGCGGCGGCATCGGCGGCACCAGTTTTGGAGCTTTGATATTTCGCCACATACGCCGCGGTGTCGGCGATGGCTTTTTTGTCGTCGCCGAGGCCTTTGCGAAATTGCACCGCATCGCTCAGGGCCGCTTTGGCCTGCGCGGTGTTGGGGTACTTGCTGGCATATTCTTCGAGGGCGGCCGCCGCTTGTTGGTAAAACGCAAAATCGGCGTACATGTTGCCCAGGCGAGCCAACGCCTGCGCGCTGCGCTCGTCGGAGGGATAGTATTGGCGCAACAATTGAAACGCCGTGATCGACGCTCCGAGTGAACGTCCTTGCTCAAAACAAACACCAGCGTTGTAAAGTACTTCGTTGGCACGCGGGGCTTCTGGCCCGTCATTGTAGATGCGCAGGTAGGCTTCACCGCAGGCCACAAACGTAGCGAGGTCGCCGGTTTGTTGCGCTTGCTTTTCGAGCGCTTCAGCGCTTCGGCGCTCGGCGATGCGTTGGTTTTCGCGTAGCCGGGTGGCCAACCCTGCTTTGCCACGAAGCAATGCCGCATCGTTGAGCAACTGTTGGGTGAGATCGACGAGTTCGGATTCACGACCTTGTTGGTTATAGATATCAAGCGCCAGGTTGGCCGCAAACTCGGCGGTTGCATGCAGGCGATGATGGGTGAGGATATCGCGAAATATCACCATGGCTGCGTCGGTGTGGCCGGCGCGGCGCAAGGTGTCAGCTTTGGCAAATTTGATATCGGCGATACTCGCTGGATCAGCGGGGGGCGTAGTCATGGCGAGAGTCAAAAATCGATCAAAGGCGGCCAGCATCTGGGTATCGAGCGGCGACAGCGCCGGGCGTGCCGCCGACTTGGTAGTCGCTGGCGTAGCGGTCATCAGCACGTTATGCCAGGCTTCGGCGGCGAGCAACGCGCAGCGTTGCTGCAGCGCCGGCGTCGCGCTCGGATGCTGGGCACAGGCGCTGTAGGCTTGGGCTGCGGTTTCCCAACTCTGTTTTTGCAGCTTGAGGTTGCGTTGACTTTGCGCTTGAGCCCAACGCAATTCCGCATAATAAAAACTGTTGTCGCCAGCTTCCGGCGTATTGCCAAAAGCGTTTACATGCAAGCGGTACAGCGCGGCGCTATGGTCGCGCAGTGCTACCGCTTGCGTCTTGGCCCATTCGGAATGAAATTGGCGCGCGGCGTCGCTGGTGATCGAGCTGGCGGTTTGCGTGCAGGCTGCGAGTGCGTCGCGTTGTAGTTGGCCTTTGGCTGCGAGGGTTTGCTGCAACTGCACCAGGTTACGAACTTCGGCCGCTTTGTCGTCGATCTGGCCAATAGCAAAGGTCGCGCGGACCACGTTGGCTTGCCACTCACAGGCGCTTTTGCCGCCGTTGCCATTTTCTACGCTACTGAGCAATTCACGATAGCCATAGATGGCTTTTTCGAACTGGCCTTGTGACATGTACAGTTCGGCCAGTTGGTGCAGCATGGCCAACCCTTGGCCTGATGCAAGGCGCTCAAACGCCGCCTGCGCAACGGCAACTTTGCCAACCTCGGCGTAGGCGCGCACATAATCTTGCAGCGCAGCGCGATGCAATACCGCTAAGCTAGGTGCGGAGGTCGCGCGCACCACGCGATCGAAGAGGTCGAGCGCTTCAACTGGTTGTTGCAGATTGAGCAGCACCCACGCGAGTTTGTACATTGAGTATGGATATCCGTGCGCCTTTGGAAAATTTAGCAGTTGTCGATACAAAGGCTCGGCAGCGGCGAGGCGGTTGCCATCAAAATGATGGTCAGCGATCGCCAGCACAGCGTCGGGAACATGTATTGACGCCGGATAGTTCTTTCGCAGCGCATCATACTGCTGGATGGCTTGCTCCATATAGCCGCCGCTTTGCAGCGTGTAGCCATAATAGAAAACCGCTTGGTCGATCTTGGGATACGTGGCAAACGCTGGGTCGGTAACTAGTTCGCTGTACACGCGAATAGCAGCAATCAAGTCACGCTTTTCGCGTTGCCGCTCGGTGTTGATGGTGGTGGTCAGCTGTTGCCGCACCGCCGACGAAGAGGCGCGGGCCAACGCAATCTCGGCTTGGACTCGCTGTAAGCGATGCAGCCGCTGGGCCTGCGCGTACATCTCGGCCAGGCGGTACATGAACTCCGGTCGATCGGGCGAGTTCGTCGGAGTTTGCGCAATAAGATCGATGAGGATCACGATTTGGTCCTGGCGATACGCATTCGCCGCGGCAGTCGCACCGAGGGCGTTGGCAATCGAAATAGCGGTAGCTGATGGCGATGCTGGTTGCACCGTGGGCTTGTGCGCGAAGTCGGCGCGAGGTGCTGCTGGCGGCGCCGCAATCACACGGTCGCGCAATTTGCTTGGTTGGGCGTACGCGCTACCCAAAGCAAAACACGAAACGATCGTGGTGAGGGCCGTGACGCGGCCAATGGGATGCTTGGTCATGGCAGCTGGACACACCCTGATCGCTGCGGTTGCGCGCTACCTGCGACCGGGGCGCTACAAGCTGCGTTCACCCCAACATGCGTAATCGTTCTTGGCAGGCCGCGATAATGCTGGCGCGCATGGCTTCGACGTCGCCATCGCCGACCATGCCCGAGGTGCCGCCATTGCTCGCGACCAACCATGCGTGGCGATAGGCTTCGACGGCTTCACGCAGATCGCCGATTCTCTCGAGGCACACCCCAAGTTGAAACGGCGCGAGCCAGTGTTCGTCGCGGGTTAAAAATCGCGAAATTCGTAGCGCTGTGCACGCTTCGGCATAACGAGCTTGCTGCTTGCAATGTATGCCGTGTGCCAATTGCCCAACGGCATCGGTCGTGCTGGGTGCGGCGGATGCACCAGCACTAGCGGCTCGCGTAGTTACCGGCCCAGCTGGCTGCGCCATCGCCTGACGATGCAGTTGGTCGCGTGGAGCGGCTTGGCCTGGGCCGCCTTGCAATGTGGTTGGTGTTGCACGGCTGGGCAGTAGGGGCAGTTCAATTGCTGCCAAGATCAAGTTTTCGCGTGCCGATACTTGCCGCAGCATTTCCGCGACAATACTCGTCGCGGCTGGGCGGTCGAAATACATTAGGACATGGCGACACATGATGATATCGGGTCGAGGCATCGTTGCTGGAGGTTTGCCGGATGGGAACAGCGATTGCTGGCAGAACTGCACGCGGTCCCGCACCCGGCGCGCTACTTGCACCGGCGCGCTGGCGCCGTCAAAATAGCCAGCGTACTTAGCTGGCAAGCGCAACATGTCGCTGCTGCGATACGCACCCTGTTGCGCTCGTTGAATCGATAACGCGTCGATGTCAGAACCCACCACCGTGGGCGTGAAGCCTTGGTCGAGCAACACGATGGCAATGGAATAGGCTTCTTGGCCGCTGGAGCAACCGGCACACCAGACGCGGACGTCGGTGCGGCCAGTTTGGCTGCGAAGCTGTTTAGCGCGCTCGAGTAGCGCTTCGAATCCGGTCCATTCGCGGAAAAACCACGAGGTGCCGTTGGCGACGCGTGACACCAATGCCGTGCGAAAGCGCGCGTCATGCTGGGCTTTTTGTAAATAGGTTTCGCTCGTTACGCCAGCATCAGCAGCCAGTTCGGCGAGGCCTGCCATCGTCGGGCTCGCAACAAACGGCGATAAGTTCATGCCGGTTTCGCGTTGCGCAAAAGCATGCAGGGCGCGCCACAGCATGTCGTTATTCATGCTCGGCCAAGAACCGCGCGGCGAGTTGCCACAACGCTGTATGAGAAAAATCGCTCTTTACCAAGTATGCGTCAGCCCCAACTTCGGCGGCCCGGTGTTTGTCTGATTCGCTGCCGCGCATGGACAGCATAATGACCGGCACGCGCGGTAAGTTTTTGCTGGTGCGTAAGGCGCGCACCAACTCGATACCGCTCATGCGCGGCATTTCGACGTCACTGACGACTAAATCAAGATGTGGCAAGGTCTGGGCCAGTTCGAACGCTTGCTGGCCGTCGGCGGCTTCGATCACCTGGACGCCGTGCGCACGTAATGTCTCGCCAACTAGATCTCGAATAATCGGTGAATCGTCGGCGATTAACACCGTTTTGATCCGCTTAGCGATGTCACTGGTGCGGCTCGGGCGCGGGGCTGCGCCAGCTACGCCGAGTATCGCGGCGACGTTGAGCACGAGCAGCATGGTGCCGTCATCGCGCATCACCACGCCTGCACAGTAAGGATAGGTCTGCAGCAGGCCACCGAGACTGCGCACCACATCTTCGCGTTGCGAGTATGCGGCCCCACCCGTTAGCGCGATCAGCTCGCCGCCGTGTCGGACCACCAGCAAAACGTTGCGGTGGCCACCGTCATCATGTTCGGCTAGCAGCGTCGGTAGGGGCAGCAGGGGCAGCCATTGCTGATTGTATAATAGCCACGTCTTGTTATCGCTTTGGCGAAGCTCAGCGGCATCGGCCTCGAGCACGCGCTCGACCGCCGCTTGCGGTATTGCGTACCAACCGCTACCGACTTGGAAGGTCAACATACCGGTCACGGCAATCGTAACCGGTACGTGCATCGCAAAACTGGTGCCTTGGCCCGGCTGCGTGCTTACCGTAATACGACCGCCAATATTGTAAATTGAATCTAATACGACGGATAAGCCCACGCCTCGTCCGGAAATCTCGCTGGCTTCCGTGCGTGTTGACATGCCTGCGGCAAACAATGTTAAGAGAATGTCTTGCTCGGGTGCGGCGGCCGCGGCGGCTTCACTTAACATTCCGCGACGCACGGTCTGCGCGCGGGCGGTAACGATATCTACGCCGCGACCGTCATCCACGACGGTAATGATAACTTCGGCACCATGCAGTGTCGCGCCAAGGCGGATGGTGCCACGGCCAGCTTTGCCGTTGAGCAGCCGTTCGACTTCGGGTTCGATGCCGTGATCGACCGCGTTGGTCAACAAGTGCGTTAGGGGTTCGCGGAGACGGTCGAGCACGCCGCGATCGAGTTCAATGGCATCGCCGGTGACTTCGAGGCGCACGTTGCGGCCGATCCGCCGTGCTAATGATGCTACGGCCATCGGCAGCGTTTCAAACAGTGCCCGCAGTGGTACCAAGCGTACTTCGCGGTTGGCATCACTTAAATCGCGCACCAATTGTGCGACCCGAAAACTATCGTCGCGCAATTTTGATTCAATGGCGGTGAGATTTTGCACGATGTTGGCAGCAAAACTATTGTGCGGCAGCTTTTCGCGTCGTAGCAGTTCTTCAACCATATCGCGCACCCGCCGCAATTCGCCGGTGGCGCTTTGGGCGCGTTGTTGCGCTAAATGCAGCTCGGCGATCAAGTCGCGAATTTGATCAAGGCGCTTGGCCCCGATGCGCAACGTGCCGGTGCGGTCTTCGCTGTCGAATAGTGCGCTCGCCAACGTGGTGGGCTTGATGCGCAGCGGCGGTGGCGTGGTGGTTGCGATGGTTGTTGCCCGCAACGCTGGCAGGGGTGGAATTGTGCTGGCCGCGGTTGGCGGAAGCTGCGTCGATATTGGCGAGCCTGAGGTCGTCGCAATCGCCGTCGGCGCACTCAAGCGCAACGCGGCCGCAACTTGGCAAAATTCCTCAGCGGCGGGAGCATCGTCGGGCCAGGCCACGGCAATTTCGTCAACCGCGCCTAAGCCCGCCAAGATTTGTTCCATTACCGCTGACGCTGGCGTTACTTGCGCGCGCGCTAGGCCGAGTAGATCTTCCATCGCATGGGTAATTTTTGTGACCTGCGCCATGCCGGCCATGCCGGCTTCACCTTTGAGTGTGTGCAATTCACCGGCGAACTGTTGCCACTTTTCTGGGTTGGGCTGTTGTTCGAGGGCAAACCAACGCACGTGCAGTTGGGCGATGCGTTCACGCAGCGCATCTTTGATGCGGGCCCGGCGTCGCATCAATTTTTCGTCACTCATAGTGCGCCGGCTTGCAATGTGGGTGGTGCAGCGAATTGCAAGCGGGCTAATAAGACATTGAGATCAAGCACCAGGACCGTCGGCGTTCCGTCAGAAATTACACAAGCTAGGACGCCTGCATCAATGCCGCGTGGCGGCCTGGTCAGTTGCGCTGGTAGTAGCGTTCGCACGGCGACTGGGCCATCGACCACGAGCTGTGTACGATATTGCTCATTGCGCAGCGTCAGCGTGCGTTGTTCAACCGATTGCGTACAACGGGGCCAACCCAGGGCATCACAGATGTGCACGGCATCGGTCGGCGCTTGAATTTCTGCAACGCCCGCAACTACCAGACCTAAAGGTGTTGGCCCTGCGAAAAATACCAACACCGACCACGTCACGTACTTGACCTAACGATTGCGGCAATGGCTGCTGCATCCAACACGTGCAGCGTGGCGCCGCGCCAGGTAGTCCGCGCGCTGCACACGCCACCTTGCGTCATCACGAAATCTTCGTTGCTAAACGCGTATAGGCCAAACGTGTGTTCGGCCAGCAGCCCAAATTCCATGTCGTTGGTTTGTGCGATCACCATGCGCGGCAGTGCCATCGTCGCAACTGCTAAGAGATCACCACGCACGGCATCATCGAGTTGGAGTACTGGCACAACGCGACCGCGTACCGCGCAGACTCCTGCAACGTAGCGCGGCGCCCAGGGCAGGCGGCTGATCACGGCGCGTGGCACAATTTCCACAATTTGCTCGGCGGCAATCGCCATCAGCGCAGCGCGACCTTGATACACCAGGTAATCGGCCGACGCCGCAACCACCGCGGGTGTCGACGCATTACTCAGCGCCGCCGCGGACATGCTTTGTTGTTCATCGTGGATAATGGTCATGGCGGGTCGGCTTCGAGGCGAGGGACTAAATGGCCGACGGTGCGTAGTAGTTTGGCACAAGCAAGTTGGTTTTGCGCGTTTGGTGCGGCGGTCCATGTTTTGGCGGCGGCGTGCGCTTCGCGGGCTGCCGTCCCCAGGTCGGTGTATCCCAACATCGAAGCTTCACCGGAGAGGGTATGCATTTGCACAACTGCGTCGGTGGCAACGCCGCCGGGCAGCAGCGCGGCGAGGGCTTGTGCGACGCGGTGTTTGGCCGTAGCGCAAAACTCATGCTTGAGTTGTTCGGGAATTTCCCATGCCATGGACGGTGCCTCGCCAAAATCTTCGAGCCTGGGCGCCTCGATGTCGTGTTGGATTAGATCGTGCTCAATTGCGCGATGCGCGCAACCAAATGGGCAAGCCCCAGTTGCTTACATACATAACCATCGCATTTTGCTTCGGCGGCACGTTCGGCAAGCTCGGTCTCGTCCAGGCTTGAGAACAGCAAAATCTTGGCGCGAAAATCGGCGTTTTGGCGCAAGACCAACGCGACATCATCGCCAAATAGTTGCGGCATACTGACGTCCATTAGAATTATGTCGAAACTGTTGATCTCACCCGAGTTCCGAAGTTCGGCAACTTCTTCAACCGACCGCACGCCGACTACATTGTGGGATGCATCTTCGAGCGCCTCTTGCGCGAGCGTCCTGACTAGGTCGCTATCGTCCACCACCAGGATCCTCATCTAAATCAGTGTGCCAGCCCGCTGCGGTAGCGTCAATTGATCTCCTCCCAATTACTTTCAACCGTGCGTGAAACCCGCTAGCATTATTTGCATGGTGTTTGCGCGGACGTTGACGGCTCGTATCGTGGTCTGGTTCATGGTGCCCATTATTGTGGGCGCGTTGTTTGGGCTGTTCTACTGGCCGCGTTTGCGTGCCAACGACGCGGCGGCGGCAATCGAACAGAGTAGCGACATGCTCGGGCAAACGTTAACGCATCACCTCAATCCCGACCTTGGCAATGTTGGGTCGTTGCAAGTACAACTCGATCAATCGGTTAGCGCTGCGGGCGGCGTGCTGGGCATTTATCTGCGCGATACGAATGGCAATGTTGTGCAACGCGCTGTAGCTGGCGGTCGCAACGATGTCGTGCCGTCGGGTGTTGCCCCGGGGCAACACCGTTATGTCGGCCGGCTGTTACACACGGCGGTACCGTTGTCGACGGGGGCGGTGGAACTGGTTATCTCCGCGGACCGGGTTGAAGCGTTGCGCCGTGCGGCGCTGTTGCAAATTGCGATCGTCGTGAGTATTTTGACGGTTGTTGCGGCGCTGGTGTGTTGGGTGCTGGCACGAAGGTTGGCAAGTCCACTGCATATGGCCGCCAAGTCGCTCACCGCGCTATCGACTGAATTGGTTGCATCGGCGCGTGAGCAGGAAGCGTCTACCGGCCAAAGTGCCACAGCCATCGGTGAAACCCGGCGCATGATGGAGACCGTGGTCAACACCGCGCAAGAAATTTCAGACAATTGCGCGGCAGTTTTGAGCAACGCGGAACACACGCTCAATAGTAATCGCGCCATCGCCGAGCGGATTTCTGAATTGTCGTCGCAATCTGAACGCGTTGCTGAAATTTTGGCAGGCATTATGAAGGTGGCGGATCGCACGGATTTGTTAGCGCTCAATGCGGGACTTGAAGGCGCCAAGGCTGGCGAAGCTGGCAAAGGCTTTTCGTTGGTTGCAACCGAAATGCGACGCTTGGCCGAAACCACCATGCAATCGGTGCAAAACATCAACGGGTTGATCTCGGAAGTGCGCGAACGGGCCCAAGCCGCAACCGAAGCTAGTGGTCGCGGCATGCGCTTATCGGAGGATACCGCTGATTCTGCCCGAGCCATCGCGCGCACTACGCAAGCCCAGCGCCACGCTACCGAGCAAGTTGGGATTAGCATGGATGAAATGTCGGAGCTGCTGCGCCACAATCTCGAAAACATTCAAACCACTGCGCGTACCGCAACCGATGTTGGCGAGGTTGCGAAGTCACTGTCCGCGGTGGTCGAGCGGCGGCCAAGCTCGGCCGTGCGAAACCTGCCAGCGTAGCCTAGTACCGCAGATCTTAAGTCCGTTCAGAGTTCCTGGCTGACTAGCGGTACGAAACGAAAATGAAACTAGGTCCGAGCATCAAGGAAGTTCACGCACGGGGTTTTCCCCGGCCTCACCCGAAGGGGCCGGGAAAACCCTGATCGAACTTAGGATGCGAGGTCCTAGGCTGGCCGTGCGTCGCCTGGTGCAACGCACTGATCGATCCACGCACTAAGTTCAAGGATTGTGGCGATCGTTGCAATCGGACATTTGCTTGCCGCAGCACCTGGCATGCCCGAGACCACGGCGGTTTCGGGTGCTTGAATAGCTGTCGCACCGCCGATCTCACATATTGCACGCAAGCCATCCGCACCGTCGGTGCCCAGGCCGGTCAGCACAATGCCTGCGCCGCGTGCTCCGTATGTGGCAGCGATCGAGCGCAGCAGGCGATCGCCCGAGGGACACATGCGTTCGTTAGGGCTTGGGGCTTCGAGCCGGACGGTCCCGCCGCGGCCAATTTCGAGATGCCAATCGTCAGGCGCGACGACAATGTCGCCAAGTCGCAACACTTGGCCGGCACGCGCGAGCGGGGTCGGCCGCCCGATGGTGCGCCCGAGCCACTCTGCGAATGCGGGCCCAAACCCTGACGTGGTATGTTGCACAAGCGCGATGGGCGTGGTGCGCATTTTTACGGCTTCAAGTAATTGCACCAACGTGCGCGGACCACCGGTGGATGCGACGATGCCGATGCACGCGATGTTGCGATGGTTGCTGCGCGTCGAACGCGGGACCAACGGTGCAACCGCTGCGACGTTGGTGGGTGTTGTGCGCGTGCGGACCGCCGCGCGTAGCATGCCCGCAAGGACCTGCGCCGCTGCTTCGGTGAAGCCATGTTTTGGTTTTGCAAATACGTCGACCGCGCCGGCTGCCAGCGCTTCGACCACCAATGCGTTGGCGTCACTACTCGGATCCGCCACCACAATAATGGGAATCCGCTGCACGGCAACAATGGCGCGAATGGTTTCCAGCCCACCACGCATAGGCATCAGGAGGTCCATGGTTACAGCATCTGGGCGATACTGCGCGATCATCGTTTGCGCGGTCATGCCGTCACTGGCCTCAGCGACGATTTCAAAACCACCGAGGGCTTCGAGGCCGCGGCGCAACAGTTGTCGGACCAACGACGAGTCGTCGACAATAATGATGCGGAGCGGTTTGGCAACGACCATTATCGACATAGTCGCTTGTCTTCACGGTTCACACAATAGCTGGTGCTGGTTCGGCACATCGGTGATTGATCAACCCATCAGGTGCGCGGTACTCTGCAGCGATAAGCTGATATGGCGTTACCCGAAAATCGAAGGCAGTTGGATAGCTTGTGCGTGACCGCGCTCGGCGCTGCATATGAACTGATGGCTGCGCACGAGCATGACACGATCACCGACGAAGCTGCGCTCAACGGACTGGCCACGTTGCTCGATACGTTAGTCGATCGCATTACGCCTGCGGCTGATGTGGCAGTGGCTTGTCGTGGGTATGCTGTGAGGTTGCGCAGCGCTCAACAACTGGTTACCTCATGGCGGCAACTGGCTGAATGGATTGATCGGGTGTTTGGCATGGTGCGCTATTCCATCTATGGCCTGCACCCAGCATCAATCGAAAACGAAATATTCGGGTTGGGTGATGAGCTTGAGCGGGTGTTACGGCCGATGACGGTGTCGCGCGCACCAACCAACGACATCGCCGCTGCGCGCATCTTGGTCGTCGACGATAGTCACATTGTGCGGCAAATCGTTGCGGCCCAGCTGCGCAAAGGTGGCCACGAGGTGGAGACCGCCGATACGTTTGCGGCGTGCCAGGAGATACTCAAAACCTTTTCGCCGACCTTGGTACTCTGTGACGTCGTGTTGCCCGACGTCGCAGGCGATGAACTTTGTGCTGCCATCAAAGCGCAATCTGCGCGCCTCATCCCAGTAGTCTTGATGTCAAATCTGCCTGACCATGAACTAGCTGCGCGGGCCAACGCTGTTGGCGCCGACGGCTACGTCTCGAAACGCCACGGCGTCGAAAAACTTGTGGCGATGCTCACCGGGATTCTGAGTGACTTGATTTATTGATTGATTGATTGATAGGGACCTTGCCCGGTCCCTCTTTCGCCGGCAAGCCGCCGAAATTCACCCTGCCGCGCGTTACTCGCGCGGGGCACGGCGCGGCGCGGGACCTGCCGCGCGTTACTCGCGCGGGACCTTGCCCGGTCC
>JAGPDK010000076.1:13095-13163 GCA_018057605.1 Kofleriaceae bacterium
GCGCGGGGCACGGCGCGGCGCGGGACCTGCCGCGCGTTACTCGCGCGGGACCTTGCCCGGTCCCTCTT
>JAGPDK010000076.1:13263-15308 GCA_018057605.1 Kofleriaceae bacterium
TCGCCGGCAAGCCGCCGAAATTCACCCTGCCGCGCGTTACTCGCGCGGGGCACGGCGCGACGCGGGACCTGCCGCGCGTTACTCGCGCGGGACCTTGCCCGGTCCCGCTTTCGCCGGCAAGCCGCCGAAATTCACCCTGCCGCGCGTTACTCGCGCGGGGCACGGCGCGACGCGGGACCTGCCGCGCGTTACTCGCGCGGGACCTTGCCCGGTCCCGCTTTCGCCGGCAAGCCGCCGGCGTTTACCCTGCCACGCGGTGGGTTACAGTTTACGGTAAATGCCGACGACGATGCCAATGATGTCGACCGACTTAAAGTCCGCTTTTCGGACAATGATCGGGGCCATGTTGCAATTGGCCGGTTGAAACCGAATGCGATCACCTTCAGGAAAGTAGCGCTTCACGGTGGCTTCGCCTTCGATCATGGCAACCACAATCTCGCCTTCGCGGGCGACGGCGGTCTTTTTGACGAACACATAGTCGCCATCAAAAATGCCATCCTCAATCATCGACTCGCCAACGATGCGCAAGCCGAAAACTTCTTTGTGGCCACCGATCAGCACGCGATCAATTTTGACCGTGTCGGTGGCTTGCTCGACGGCTAACATGGGCTGGCCGGCAGCCACTTTGCCGAGCACCGGAATCGAGATCATTTCGCTTTCATCAGCGAAAAATTCGACGTTGGTGGCACCGTTGGCACCGCTCACGCTGCCGCGGCGCAACGGGATGATTTCGGCGCCTTCGTTGGGTTGCGCAATCGGGCGCATGGCGCGCGATTTGAGGTCTTCGCGCCGCAGCACGCCCTTTTTCTCAAGCGCCTTGAGGTGGTCGTTTACCCCGTTGGTTGACCGAATTTGGAAGTGTTCGCCGATCTCGCGCAGGGTTGGAGGAAACCCGCGTTCATTGATGGATGCCGAGATAAAGTTGAGTATTTCCCGCTGTCTAGACGTGAGCGCGTCGGCCATTTCATGCACCTATCGGATGGGTAAGGGATCAGCACTGAACATATCTACCCTACTGAACGCATCATCACTATGTCAAATTTCTCGCGCCACAAAGTGGGTTATTCGCTCCAACGCCGCCCACATGCTGGCACCGGCATGGTCACGCACGAGGCTTTCTTGCCGCTGACAGTTTCCGACTCACAACTCGATACCCCTGAGGTCAGCGCTGCCGCTGATAGCGCGAATACGCTGGCGCACGGAGCACAAGGCCACAATCCGTGCAGTTGCCATTGCACACGGGGGCTCGCTCATACGCTTGCATGCATTGTTACCAGCGGCACAAATTGTCGAGCTGCGCGGCTGGCATGGGTTTGCCGTCCGCGATCCAAAGCGGCGTCGTTAGCGGTAGCCACCAGCTGGGCGTGAGGTTGTGGCGGCCGGTGCGCTTACATTGAGTTGCCGCCAATGTTCGGACCACTTCCGGGCAAGTGCCGGGCGCAGCCCGGTTGCGGCACCGTCCGCAGCGGTGTCACTGCAAGCAGAGGCCGACTGACGGCACTGATTACGGATTGCAGCTCAACGTGATCGCGTGGGTGTGATCGTTCCCGACCGCGCCCGTGTCGGACGAAACCAACGATACAACTGTGGCGGCCTGGAGCGCGGCGAAGTTGTCCGCCGAGACACTGACCGTATGGCCATGGCCCGTGTTGTTGCCTTGGATGTCGTAAACGATGGGGGCTTCGGCAAGCACATCGCTAACCGGGACCACGAGCGTGTGGGAACCATTGGGGTGGTTGTCGGCGATTGTCACGGACACACCGTTGGCTTCGCACAGCGAGGTCTTCGAAGTGTCACCGCACGCGGCTGCTAGTACAAAAGCCAGCGTGCCGACAAACATCAGTGATCGTCTTGAGTTCATGGGTTTCTCCGAGCCCCGGCATGTTGGGGCCGCACAAAGCGTAGGCCATCCAACCACGCAAAACCATGGTGTGGCGCTTGGAAAAAAACATGAAAAATCAATCAGAGCAAATCAACGAGGATTTCACGAGGGGGGAGGTGAATGACAATGAAATGATGCGCAATGAAATGGGCGAAAATCGATG
>JAGPDK010000493.1 GCA_018057605.1 Kofleriaceae bacterium
ATGCTGCAAGCTGAGCATGCGTTGCGCGAGGCCATGGCCCTGCGCCACGCTGCCGAGTGGAGCAATATCGACGACGTGTTGGGCACCCAGAACCAATTGGTGCCTACCCTGCAAGAACAATGCAGCCAAGCCCGGCGGCAACTGCAAGCCTGCGATGATCATGTTTTGTCTTCGGACACGCGGTGGGATGAAGCCTCGACGTTTCGGCAAGCCGCCGAAGGCACGTTGCACGGCGCGGTTGAATTGCGCGCACGCTTGCATGCTGAATTACAATCGCTGGCGGTAAGTCGCGACGCCTCGTCGGATCCAACCGCCGAACTGGCTGCCATCGGCGTGCAGCTCAGTGAACTTGATATCGCATTGCGCGATGCACTCACCCAAGCTGCCACGTTAGCTGAGCGCCATACCGCTATGCAGCAACGCCAAGCCGATGCTGCGTCGCGACATGATCAAGCCATTGTGGATGCAGCGCAAGCCACGGCGGCGTGGCACGCCTTGTCGCAACAAATTGCCAATGATGGCTTAGCGTTTCCAGCGGTCACCAGTGCCGACGCTGCGACCCTAGCCGCGACGGCACAGTCGAAACGCGCGGTGTTGCTCGACCGGGTGGCCCGGGCTAACGGCGCGAGTGATTTAGTCGATGCCATCCGCCGCGATGAAGTAAACCCGATCGATGCGTGGCATCGCACCCGGCACTGGCTGGCCCGACGCGTACCAGCGCAAGTGGCCGACCATAGCGATCCGTTGCGGGCTTTGGTCCGGCTGCGCGACCAGCTCAGCATGTTGCATGCGCGGTTGGTGCGGCAAGAAGGCGACCTGCGAGGTGCCTCGGAAGATGTTGCGCGTGGCATTGATGTGCAATTGCGCCGCGCTGCAGGGACGATTAAGCGCCTCAATCAACAACTCGATGGCATTGGCTTTGGCAGCATCGGTGCGATTCGCGTGCAAATGCGCCGCATCGAAAAGATGGAGCAGATTCTGCGCGCGCTGCGGGCCGGCGAAGCCCAAGAATTGCTGTTTTTGCCAACGATGCCGATCGAAGAAGCCCTCGACGAAATTTTCCGACGCTATGGCGGCGCTGGCAAAAGCGGTGGGCAACGACTACTTGATTACCGCGAATATCTTGAATTGGTGGTTGAGATCAAACGCCAAGCCAACCCCGAGTGGGAAATTGCCAGCCCAAGCCGACTGTCGACGGGCGAAGCCATTGGCGTGGGCGCGGCACTCATGATGGTGGTGCTGGCCGAGTGGGAGCGCGATGCTAACTTGCTGCGGGCCCGGCCGGCCGGCGGCAGCTTGCGTTTTTTATTCCTCGACGAAGCCAACCGCTTGTCACGCGACAATTTGGGCGTGCTGTTCGATCTCTGTCGAACGCTGGAAATGCAATTACTGATCGCTGCACCCGAAGTGGCCCGGGCCCAAGGCAACACCACCTATCGGTTGGTTCGCCACATCGCCGACGACGGCCGCGAAGAAGTCATTGTCAGCGGCCGCCGTGCCATGCTGCAAACCGAGGCAGAGCCAGAGCCGGAGATCCTCACGGAAATGGCCGAGAACCCACTGGCAGCGCCAACTAACACCGCAGAGACGCATTAGCTAGGGGGTTACAGCGCAACCCTGCGCTGTGGTGTTGTTGGTGCCCAGAGACGGAATTGAACCGCCGACACGAGGATTTTCAGTCCTCTGCTCTACCGACTGAGCTATCTGGGCTTTCAGGCCGACGGAATCTACACACCGGCAGATCGGATGTCCACGGTGCGCAACGGAATTTTGCAGGTCTAGTGCGCAAACCATGGGTTCTGGGCCCAGTAGATGGCACAATCAGGGGGTCATGCGGTCGCCCAATCCCCCACCCAGACTCGCGAATGCGGGTGCGGTTGTTATGGCGAAATCGGAAGAGACCCGCATCGGCGAAGTAATCGACAATCGCTATCGGATCGACTCGCTGCTCGGGCGCGGCGGCATGGGCGTGGTGTATCGCGGCACGCATATTGGCCTGCGGCGTCCGGTCGCAGTGAAAATTTTGCATGCGATTTTGGCCGCCACCCCAGAAGTGCGCAGTCGGTTCGAACGTGAAGCCTTGGTCATTGGCCAGATCGACCATCCCAACTGCGTCGGAATTTACGACGTTGGCACCCTGCCCGATGGTTCGCTGTATTTGGCCATGGAGTTTCTCGAAGGCCGCACCCTCGGTGCCCTGATTGAAAAAGAGCAGCAACTGCCGGTGTCGCGGGTCTTGCACATCATGCGCCATTTGCTGCATGGCTTGGCCCATGTGCATGCGGCCGGGCTCGTCCATCGCGATATCAAGCCCGAGAATATTTTTTTGGTGCGCGAAGGCGACGATATCGACTTCGCCAAAATTCTAGATTTCGGTATCGCCAAACCGGTCCTGGCGGAATCCGTCGACGACGGGGTCAAGCTAACCCAGGCCGGCATGGCGTTTGGTACGCCAATTTACATGGCGCCGGAACAAGCGCTAGGCAACCCGCTTGATGCCCGCGCCGATTTGTACGCGTTGTCGGTGATGGCCTTCGAGCTGCTTACCGGCAACCCGCCATTTTTCTCCGACGACAAACTCGAGGTCATGTCGATGCACACGGCGCGGCCGGTGCCTTCGATGGCGTCGCGCACGGTAACCGGCGGCACCAAAGTGCCCGCGGTCATCGAGCGCATGGTGGCCCGTGGCCTAACCAAACGGCCGGCCGACCGTTACGTTTCAGCCGAAGAATACCTTGAAGCCATCGACACCGCCGAGCAGGCGCTCGCCAATGGCATATTCGATGATTTGGAAGATGCCGCAGCAGTGCCACAGGATCACGCCGACGACGGCAGCCAGCCGCTATCAAACGTGTTGACCGAAACCGGTTCGCTGCAATTCGACGCACAAGCCAATGATGCAGCCACCGCGGGGCAGCGACGCGTCACCAATACCGACGGTAGCCTCGAGATTTTGCCTGCGGCCTACACCCATTCGCAGCCGGTGCTACTCACCCAGCATCGCAAATCCGTGTGGATCAACTGGTTGTTTCTGGCGATGCTCGCCTCAGCGCTCGGCGCGGGCGTGGCCTTGTGGTCGCTGCGCGACAACCATGACACGGTCGGCGGCCCAGCGCACGAAGCCTCGGTAGCCCTTGAGCATGGCGACGCCGGCAAAGCGATCAAGCTCATCGAAAAAGCCAAAGACTACCAACAACGCGCCGACATGCTGTTAGTCCTTGGTCACGCACGCTCGGCCAAACGCGACAGTTCGCAGGCTTTGGATGCCTACGGCCGCGCGCTAACCTTGAGTCCATCGCTCGAATCGGATCCGATGCTGCGCGCAAATCTTATGGCCCTAAGCGACGACAAGAGCGCCGAAGTTGCAGGCCCGGCGTTAGACATGTTGGTTGGCCGCACCAAAGTTGAAGATGCTCATGCGCGCCTGATCGCCGCGGCCGCCAGTGACTCGCTCGAACGCCGCCGCGCTGCGCGCATCGTCGCCGAGCATTACGCATTGGTCGACAAGCTCGATTTGTTCACGATGTATTCGCTCGATCTTGAACAAGAAAGCAGCTGCGAAAAACGCAAAGAAGTAGTGGCCAACTTGCGCGCCATGGGTGACCCACGCGCCATTGCCCCACTCGATCGCGCAAAAAACCGTTTGGGTAAAACTGGACAATGGCGTGGCAAGCCAATCAATCAGTGTTTGCTTGAAGACGCGGCTGCCGCAATTGCGTATCTGTCGAGCCTGCCGGGTGCACCAGCACCTGAACAAGTGCCGTCGCCGACGCAGGTGCCGCCGCCGACCGACAAACCGCCGACCAAACGGCCGAGCAAATCCAAGTCCAAAGCCAAATGAACGACACGGCGATGCGAGCGTTATGTCAGCGCCACATCACCGACGAACCGCGCTGGCTCGAAGCCTATGCCCTGCTTGCCGACCCAACGGCATGCTGTGAACCGCTCGATGAACCACTCGAACCAACCGTGGCGAGCACCAGCGCAGCCACCGCCCCGGCCGGCGCCTGGTTGTTGCGCCATGATGCAGCGGGACTCGCCGTTGTAATCGGTGAACCACGGCCCGCGATGTGGACCACCGTGTTGCACCGGCATCCAGGCCTCGCGATTCTGTTCGACGATAGGTATAGTGCGCTTACCCTGGCCGCCGGGCATGCTGGCCGTCACGTCGTGGGCGTGAGCTTTGCGCTACGGACCGAGGCTATGCCCTTGCTCGAAGGTGCGGCCCCTCTCGACGCCACCGAATCCATCGAACACGTTGAACCAGTGTTGCGCGCCGAACTGGCCCGGGTTCGCAACGACCGCACCATTTGGACCGTGCGGGTTGATGGGCTGCCGGTTTCTTTCGCATACGCCGGCTGGCGCTCACCAACGGCGC